>JANPNY010000471.1:0-4434 GCA_031427745.1 Chitinophagaceae bacterium
GGACGCCGAACGCTATCGCTTCCTCCTGGGAGATCAATAATTTTTCTGAAATAAATATAGAATTGATTGACGAATTAAAAAGTGAAAAATCAAAAGTAAAAAGTGAAAGAGATGAACAATTGGAAGAGGAACTGTTGAATGACATTGCTGAAAATGAAAAGAAGATAAACCATCATGGCAAAAGAGCCGATGCCATTGTAAAAGGAATGTTGCAGCACAGCCGCAGCAGCACCGGGCAAAAAGAACCAACAGACATCAACAAGTTGGTTGATGAATACCTGCGTCTCTCCTACCACGGCCTTCGTGCAAAAGACAATGCATTTAATGCAACATTAAAAACTGATTTTGATCAGCGCATTGGAAACATCAACATCATTCCACAGGATATTGGAAGAGTTGTCCTTAATTTAATCAACAATGCCTTTTATGCGGTGGATGAAAAAAAGAAAACCCCCCATCCCCTAAAGGGGGGTGAAGAATATCAACCCCTGGTAACTGTAACTACCCGAAGACTCAGCTCCCCTTTAGGGGATGGGGGCAAAATAGAAATAAGCGTTGCTGATAACGGCAACGGTATCCCACAAAAAATAATTGATAAAATTTTTCAACCCTTCTTTACCACCAAACCAACCGGGCAGGGAACTGGCCTTGGTTTATCACTCGCTTATGATATTGTAAAAGCGCATGGCGGTGAAATAAAAATTAATACCAAAGAAAGTGAAGGAGCTGAGTTTATTATTAAATTACCAATCTCTTAATAAATCAATATGAATATATACCTAAAAATATTTTTGCTTTTATTGTTACCGGCTGCAGCCCGGACGCAGGAGGTGGAGACTTACTTACAGGCACAGCGAAACCGGATTGATAGTTTACAAAACGTACTGAAACATACAACCAATGATACGCTTCGCATGAATATTAGCTTGCAACTGAGCTATTATTTTAATGAAGTACAAAGGGATAGTGGTATTTATTATGTAGATCAGTCATTGATGCTGGCGAAAAAATTACAATTAAAATTTGAGCAGGCTGCTGCCTATGAAAGTGGCGGTTATATTCTGAATCAACTGGGTAATTATACCAAATCGCTGCAATATCTTTTAGCAGGAATAAAAATTGCCGAAGATCCTAAAACAGGCAATGGCCTGAATGGCATGTATTCTGAAAATGGGCGTTTGACTATATTGACACAACTAAATTCGGACCTGGGTTTATTGTATAAAGAGACGGAAGATTATGAACTGGCCATTATTCACTTCAGGGAAGCAATAAATATCGGAGAGAAAATAAATGCCAGGTTCTCATTAGGATTTGCCTATACAGATTTTGGGGCTACCCAGCGGAAAATGAACAAACCAGACTCTGCAATCGTATTGCTGCAAAAAGCGTTGGATTGCTGGAAACAATCTAGGGCTATCAAATACATTGGCTATACTTTATTGGAATTAGGGAGGGTTTATAACATAAAAGGAGATACAAAGCAGGCTAAGCAGTATTTCTATGAATCGATCCATGCGAATTACAGGGGAAGTAGTTTTGCCACGATGGCCCATTCTTATCTCGCCCTGGCCAATTTTTTTAAGGAAGCTGGCAGCATTGATTCAAGTTTCATTTATGCAAAAAAAGGAATGGACGTTGCCCTGGCAACGGGTTATCCTGCCGCCTTAGCCGATGCCTACACTACCCTTTCGTCCATTTATAAATTACGCAACAAAACAGATAGTGCATTTATATACCAGGGCCTGGCAATGACTACAAAAGACAGTATCAGTAACAGCGAAAAAGTAAAACAATTTCAGCATGTATCATTTGATGAACAACTCCGCCTGCAGGAAGCAGAAAAAGAAAAAATTAATTATCAGAATAAAATAAGAACCTATACTATGTTAGCGGGCATCGGTGTAATCATTCTTATTGCTCTAATACTGTATCGCAACAACCTTCAAAAACAAAAAGCAAATACAATTTTAGAAACAACGCTTAGTCATTTAAAATCCACACAAGTACAACTCATCCAATCAGAAAAAATGGCATCACTCGGAGAACTCACTGCGGGCATTGCGCATGAAATACAAAACCCGTTGAATTTCGTGAATAATTTTAGCGAGGTAAGTACCGAGTTGGTAGATGAAATGAATGAAGAAATTAAAAAAGGAAACTTAGAAGACGCCACGGCAATAGCAGCAGATTTAAAACAAAATTTAGAAAAAATCAATCACCATGGTAAACGAGCGGGTGACATCGTAAAAGGAATGCTACAGCACAGCCAAAGCAGCAGCGGTATTAAAGAACCAACAGACATTAATAAATTGGCGGATGAATATTTACGATTAGCCTATCATGGTTTAAGAGCTAAGGATAAAGATTTCAATGCAATGATGAAAACCGATTTTGATGAATCGATTGGCAACATCAACATCATTCCGCAGGATATTGGAAGAGTGCTGTTGAATTTAATCAACAATGCGTTTTATGCGGCGCCCCTGCCCCCGAAAGGTGGGTTCAAAGACCCTGCGTATAAACATGAGCCAACTGTTTGGGTGAAAACTTCCCAGAACCCCCCTTTGGGGGGCAGGGGGGCTTCGGTTTTAATCTCAGTTCGTGATAATGGCCCTGGCATTCCACTAAAAATATTAGATAAAATATTTCAACCTTTCTTTACAACAAAGCCAACAGGCCAGGGAACTGGATTGGGTTTGAGCCTAAGCTATGATATTGTAAAAGCACATGGAGGGGAGTTGAAGGTGGAAACGAAGGAGGGAGAAGGAACAACATTTATCATTTTACTCCCATTAGTATGAATCTAGAATATTCAATAACATAAACACTTTAGATAATCAGCATCCTTATTTTGATTCCCCAGGAGTAAAATAGTATTGTTTTTATACATTGTAATCCACAAAAAGCATTCTTTTTATGGATTAAGGTCTATATTTAAATTGTAAAATAAGAAAGCAATGATTGAAAGGATATTACTAAAAGTGCTGGAAGCAAGGATAGATTACAAAAAGGCACTGATCATTTTTGGCCCGAGACAGACAGGTAAAACCACATTGGCAAAAGCCTTGGCCGATCGACTGCAGCAGCCGGTTGAATATTTCAATGGCGATGTAGCTATCACAAAAACATTGTGGAAAGAGGAAAATATAGAGGCGCTTAAGCAAAGTTTCGGAACAAAAAAAATAGTGATTCTAGACGAGGCTCAAATGATTGAACAAGTAGGTATAATTTGCAAGCAACTTATTGATGCAAATCTGGGAATACAGTTTGTGATTACCGGATCTTCTTCATTTACCATTGCCGACAAAACACAAGAACCATTAACTGGCCGAAAGTGGGAATATTTTTTATACCCTATAAGTTGTGCGGAGCTCATGAACTACCAGGGCATACCAACATTTCTTCAATCGTTGCAACAGTACATGGTATTTGGAATGTATCCCGAAGTAGTTACACACCTACACGATGCCAAAGAAGTGCTTGCCAATATTGCAAGCAGCTATTTGTATAAGGATGTACTGGCACTTGTGGGATTAAAAAAACCGCAGTTGCTCGAAAAAATATTAAAGGCCCTGGCGCTGCAGGTGGGCAAAGAAGTTTCACTCAACGAGCTGTCCACATTGGTTTCGGCAGATGTAAAAACAGTGGATAGCTATATCTATTTGTTAGAGCAGGTTTTTGTTGTATTCCGATTGGGCACCATCAGCCGAAACGAACGAAACGAAATAAGTACCAAAAAGAAAATCTACTTTTATGACAACGGCATACGTAATGCGCTGCTGGGCAATTTTGCTCCATTGTCTACCCGGCAGGATGTGGGTGCTCTGTGGGAGAATTTTTTAATGACCGAGCGAAAAAAATTGCTGCAATACAATGGCTTTCATGGGCGCACTTATTTTTGGCGAAACAAACAACAGGCGGAAATAGACTATGTAGAAGAGATTGATGGAAAAATATATGCCTACGAATTTAAATGGAACCCATTGGCCAAAGTAAAATTTCCTGCTTCGTTTTTAGATAAGTATCAGCCCAAAGAAACAAAGGTTATTCATCCGGAAAATTTTTGGCAATGGTTGAACCAGTATCCGTATTGAGTTAAAGTAACATTTTTTGAAGCGATGCTTGCTGGTAAGAGGTTTGCAAAAAGTAGGCTGGTTCCTGCCCCTATGTCATCGGTACGGTTTACCCTGCCAACAGAACAAAGAGGAGGTTGGGATTGATTTTGAGCTACGAAATTATAATTGCAAATAGCGGCGATTGTAAAGTAAAAGCAAGAGAAGAAGGAAGTATATTCATCATAACATTACCAACTTAAATTGTATGAAAGCAAAATCAATCAAAGGGAATTCTTCCGAAGAAATTAAAACCGCCTTGCAACAAAGTATGGCAGATGGGTTTCAGCCAACCCTTGCAATGGTTTTTATATCTGTT
>JANPNY010000472.1:0-3156 GCA_031427745.1 Chitinophagaceae bacterium
GCAGGTAATAAGTTATGCCGATACAATGTTGTTTAAATGGGTGAAAAAATTTCTGCTGGCATTTGTAATAACGCTGCTGGTAAGATTACTCTTTTTTGCAGGCTCCTTTGTTCCGGCCTTCGAAAAGTTTAGTTATGCAGGCTCCTGGTGGGAATATTTTTCGTTTGCGCTTATTTTCTATTATATCGCCATTACCGGCTACTCCAATGCTGTTCAAACAAAAGTTGCTTTTAAAATAAATTTACTGGAGTACAAACCCTACTTGTTGTTACCGCAATCTTTCAACCTTAAGCAAGAAAATAGTTTGATAGAAGATGTAGAAATAATATCCATAGAAACAAAACTACCTGCAGCTGGTAAAGATGATGAATTAATGGTTGCAGAATGGAAGCCAAAAATTTTACAATTCATTCAACAAGGCAAAGCATACGAAGATGCTGAATTATCACTTACACAGGTTGCCAAACAATTAAAAACAAATCCTGCCATTATTTCCAAAGCTGTTAACCAGGGCTTCCAGCTCAACTTTAATGATTTCATCAACTTTTACCGCATTGAAGCTGTAAAAGAAAAGCTACAAGCCGGCGAACAAAAAACCCAAACGCTGCTGGGCATTGCTTATGATTGCGGCTTTAACAGCAAAGCCACCTTTAACCGCTCCTTTAAAAAGTTTACTGGGGTTAGTCCTAAAGAGTGGGTAGAAACTGTAGCCTAATTTTATTTACAGGACTAATTATTTACTTAACAGGTTTACGACCGGCCTTATAAAAAAGGCGTTAAGAAAATTTAAAGGATTGACGTTAAGAAATGAAATTGGTGTTACCGATGACTGGATTTGCTTTTAGTCCGTAAGTTGCACATCTGCTGGGCAATATTATGCGGCTTGAGCTAATTTCATTTTAGGCAATCATTTAAATTTTTAGCCTTTTTTATGCAGCCTTGATTTTTTTTGTTTCTTTTTTTTATCAAGAAAAAAAAGAAAATAGAGACTAACTATTCACTATGGTGACTTTACGAATTAAATAATAAATCCTAATTACTTCTTCTCGTTAAATCAGCTTTTAAATTCTATGGCCGCTTCAAACATAATTTGAGACGGCCTCTTTTTTGAGACCATCTTACTTCGTCTCAAATCATCATTTGCAGCGACTGCCCCCCGCTTGTAACCCCATCTTTGTTGAAACAAATTATTCAACTACAAAATCTTTGTTATGAAAAAAATTATGCTCTCAGCCTTATTGCTTTTTACTATCAACGGCTTTTGCAATGCACAAACATCCGATTCACCCAAAACAGTGCTGGTCTCCTTTAAAATAAAAAACAGCAGTCTGTTGCCAACAAAAATTACGATGATTAGTTACCGTCCGGATGAAACTGGAAACGGTACCACCGGTTTTTTCGTTGGGCCATATGGCACAAAAACTTATCAGTTTCCGGAAGGAACCAAAATCTATCTAGCCAATAACGACCAGGTAAACACCGTAATGAGTGGCGCAAAAATCTCTGACCAACCGCCTTTTCTTGTTTTGAAAAAAGAAGATGAAGGGAAGTCATTCAACATCAAATAATCTACACATGTAAGTTCAACTGACAAAAAATTAAAAGTAAAAAGTTAAAAATTAAAATGTTAGGCCCGTATGGTGTGGCAATTTATAACGGTGTAGTAAATCAGTATCTTTACTACATGAAAAGTAAACTGGAACATGCCCTTCTGAAATACCAATCAACCTTTGGGAAAGTAGTGGATTTTAATACAGCAACCGAGAAGCTTTGTCACCTGGATTTTACGGCCGCCAATACAGAATTAACCACTGCTTTAGTTACCGATACGCAACAATTTTCAGCTTACATCAATAATAAATTAAATGCCAATAATTGCAAATACGGCATTGGTGGCTATAACGAGGATAGGGTATTGTATACAAGAAGCAAGCACTTTGAAATAGCCGCAGCCGATAGCGCACCTTTGGAAGGGGCTGGAGAAACAAGGTCTATCCACCTTGGCATTGATATTTGGGGACCGGCAGGCACCAAAGTGTATGTGCCCATTGGTGGTACCGTTCACAGCTTTGCTTACAACGATAATTTTGGTGACTATGGCGCTACCATCGTGCTGCAGCATCAACTGGATACTGTATTATTTCACACCCTGTATGGCCATTTAAGTCTAAATGATTTAGTGCCTTTACAAGAAGGCAAATATATCAGTCGTGGTGAGTTGCTTGGTCATTTTGGAGAAGAAAAAGAAAATGGTAACTGGCCACCACACCTGCATTTTCAGGTTATTGAAGATATGCGTTTGTATGAAGGAGATTACCCCGGCGTGTGCAGTATAGATGAAAGAGAAAAATATTTACTCAATTGCCCGGACGCAGATTTAATATTGAAGATGATGCAATTTATTTAATGAATATTCAAAGAAAAATTGGCATTGCAGGTTGCAAAACCAATTAGCATTACCAGACCACCACTTATTAAAAAACCCTGGGCATATTTTTTGTCAACTCTAAATAAAAGGAACAAGCTATTTTCATAAAAAAATCCCGGCCATCATTGTAGCCAGGATTTTCAATTAAGTTTTTAGATGCAACAGTTATAAATGCAATCGGCACTTACACGCTAACCTGCATCTTTTTCCGCTCTCCAATTTGCTGCCGCCACATGGCGTAGTACAATCCTTTTTCTGCAAGTAAATTCTCGTGATTGCCTGTTTCAACCACATCGCCTCTTTCCAACACATAAATTCTGTCGGCATGCATAATGGTGCTAAGGCGGTGGGCAATGATGATAGAGATTTGTTCTTTGCCCAAAGAAATAGATTTAATAGTATTGGTAATTTCTTCTTCTGTCAATGAATCGAGTGCAGATGTTGCCTCATCAAAAATTAATAAATTGGGTTTGCGAAGCAGGGCCCTCGCAATTGAAAGCCGCTGTTTTTCTCCACCGGATAATTTCAACCCGCCTTCACCAATCATGGTGTCCAATCCGTTTTCCGCTCTTGCAACTAGGTTGGTGCAGGAAGCTTTTTCCAGCACATCTGTTAAGTCTGCTTCGGTAGCTGCAGGGTTAACAAACAACAGGTTTTCCCTGATAGTTCCGCTGAAGAGATTGGTATCCTGTGTTACAAATCCAATCTGGTTTCGGAGATCATCAAAA
>JANPNY010000473.1:0-3711 GCA_031427745.1 Chitinophagaceae bacterium
CCAGAATGAATTAAAATGACGTGCTTTAAACTCAGTATTTCGAATTTCATCTTTTGCACGGCCTGCATGGGCACTGTCTGTAAAAGCAAAATTTTCTCCAAATAAATTAGTTAGCACCATGGCAGATGCAGCAGCCTGTATTGCATGTCCTGATGGAAAAGCAGGAAAGGGTGGATCTGGCCAGAAAGATTCCCATTGCTGGTCCATGTGTTCAGTTATATAAGTGTTTGCCCGCTCTGAAAAAAACTGGTATTTCCATTTCCAGCAGTTTATATATGCATCAGAAACTGACATGCCAACACGGGCATAGGTTTCTGCACATTTTATTAAAGAGGGTTTGGTTTTTCTGATAGCAATGGTTGCAAAATAATAAGAATGGCCGGGTGGGGTAACGGTGACGTCCGGGTCATCACTCCACCATATCGCCACTTCTTTTTCGGCTTGCGTTAATGAATTTCTTTTATCATAAACCTGCTTAAACTGGTTGTAATATGCAGAGCCGGGAAGGGTATCAAATGGTATAATTTCAGGTGCATTAATAGCCGAATCAATTGCTAAAAAAGTTCGGTTACTTCCCCAGTGTGGGTGTAGCGGAAAATGGCTAAAAGACTGTGCATACAAAGCTGGCTTCCAACATCCCGGCTTGTTGGGGAAGATTAATTTTTTATCAAAATTGGTAAGGTACCCACGGTGACCACCATCTGTTTTTGACCATTCAAAAATAAGTTGCGCTATTTTTTTTCCGTATAATATGGATCTTTTTACAACGGCCTCATCTGTTGTTTTTGTTGTAAGTACATTTACAAAAGCAGCTTCCAGGGAATCTATTCTTTTTTTGTTATCATCAGAAGTTTGTATGTAAATATTGCGTAAAATCTCTGCCTGGGCTGCATTTAAAGCGAGCTCCCAATTATAGGCTACTCCTTTTTCGGGCAAGGGCAAGCTGCCTAATCCATTTAATTGTGCAGCCACAGATTGGTATTCCGGAAAACCATTTACAACAGATTCGTACATGGTAAGTCCAATATAACCAAAACAACGGGACGCAAAAGTTGGTGTATTGGCAGGGGTAGTTTTGGTAATGTAATTCGTCATTTCTGCCCATGCAGTTGCAAGCTCATAGGGTTCGGGCAATTTTTCATTTTCCTGTTTGCAGGACGATAAAACCCCTATAATTACGAGACTGAAAATAGTTAGTTTCTTCCAGAATTTTTTCTGCATCATTTATTTTTATTCGATAAGGTATAAGCGATCAGATTCTTTCCATTGATGCCGAAATAAAATTGTTGATTTAGCTGAACACAGCTTCTTACATCGCCCCAAATATTTAAGCCCGATTCGGTTTGTTTGATGTATTTAAAATTACCTTTTCCATCTCCTTCCAGCAATACCCCGTAGTTCGCATCAAATTTACCCAACCTTATTTTTGTATGGCTGTTATTTCCGCAAACAATTAAATCTGTTTTGCCATCTTTATTAAAATCAAGTTGATTGATGGTATAAACAGGTGAGTATTGCACCTCTTCTGGCAGGGCAGTTGTGGTGAATTTTCCGGATGGATTATTGATAAAGCAGGTGGTAGCCATATGGTCGGCAGAAAGATGACCGGCATTTTTCAATTCGTCTTGCTGAAAAAGATCTTCCATCGTTATATCAGCATAACTTTTAAAAGTAAAAAACCGTTTCTTCGTAACAGGCAATTGAGCTCCTAACTCATCTTTTGTAATGTAGGGATATCTTTTATGCTGAATGTAAAAACTAAAAATGGGATCAACTGAACCATTGTGATCAAAGTCGCTGTAGTACATTTCCAAGGGCTCTTTTTGATCGGCTTTAAATTGTGTATTTAATCCCATATTACCTATAATGAGATCGGGGCGGTTATCCCCATTAAAATCACCCACAGTAATAGTGTTCCACCAGCCTGGGTAAGCTTTGTCAAAAAATCTGCTGGTTGCATTTACGAGTTTGCCATTCTCTTGTCTAAAAACAGTTACCGGCATCCATTCGCCCACAATTACCAATTCATTTTTTTTATCAAGATCCAGATCAACCCATACGGCATCAGTTACCATACCTAACTTAGTAAGTTCAGGGCAAATTTTTTCAGTTTGATTTGAGAAATTTCCTTTTCCATCATTAATTAAAATATAACTTTTTGCCGCCTCGGGATATCTGCCGGGCACCACTCTTCCACCCACAAAAATATCAGGAGCACCATCCCCATTAATATCCTGGATTTTTACACAGGATTTACTGCCTCTTGTATCCGGAAGATTGCTGGTTTTAATAAAATTATTTTGGCCGTCATTGAGATAAAGCCTGTCCTGTAGTAACGAATCTGTTGGCGTACAATTATCATAACCACCACTTGCAATATAGATATCAGGCTTACCATCGCCGTTAGCATCAAACACGGTTATCGCTGCATCTTTATATCTTTTATCCTGTTCAAATGCAGGGATATTTTTTAACACTAATGAGCCATTTTTTTGCTGCATGAATATACGGGTCGCTTCACCGGCAGTGCCTCCTACTAACATATCTTCCAGGCCATCATTGTTCAAATCATATTTCGTAATGCAGGGCCCGCTGTAAGAAAATTGACTGATCAATAACAATTGCCTGTTAAAGTCATTGATGCTTGTATCAATGTTTGCGCACTTTATATTAGATGTTGTTTCAGTAAACCATTTAGCTGCAGCCTTTACAGGTAATGATTTATCAACAGCATTTTTTTCTGACAGAGTTAATAGCTGGTTAGTTTTTACGTTGTAAAGGTTTTGTACTTTTCCACTGCTCCAGGTAATAATAAGAGAGTCTGCTTTTGCTGCATTGCCTAAACCAAAATGAAGGTTAAAAGAAACATTGGAAAGATAGCCTCTTGAAGGATTTTGTTCCAGTGATTGTGTTTGCCCGGCATTAAAAATTTTTATTTTGGCACCAAGACCTTGTGTGTTACCAGCCTCGCCGATAAGCTGTAGCTGAAGAAAATGATTGCTGTTTAATTTTTGTGATTGGTTTTGATAAACAAATGCTGGTTGATTAATATTATTTACCACCAGGTCTAAATCTCCATCATTGTCAAGGTCTGCATAAATTGCCCCATTGCTGTTAGAAGCTTCGGTAATACCCCAACTTTGATTATTGTTTTGAAAGGAGTTGCCTTGTTTATTTTGAAAAATATAGTTTGTAACATTGGAGGAAGGCATGCCTTTTATTAGTTCCATCACATCTTCCCTTTGTAGCCTGCCTTTTTCTTTTACATAATCATTCATGTAATTAATAAAATCGAGGTTGGTATAATCCCTGTAGTAGCCATTGGTTACATACAGATCTTTCCATCCATCGTTATCATAATCTGCCAGCAATGCGGACCAGCTCCAGTCGGTGTTTGAAACCCCGGCTTGTTGACCAATCTCACTGAAAGTACCATTGCCATTATTCAACTGCAGCATGTTACGCATGTACTGGTAATAAAATCCACTGCGAAGATTTTCATTGAATTTTTCGTAGTTATCGGGAGTGAGCAACAGTTTTTGCCGGCGGTTGTCTTCCGGCAACATGTCGAGTGTAAAAATATCAGTGAGGCCGTCATTGTTGATGTCAGCCACATCATTACCCATCGAAAACTGGCTGGTATGCCCAATACTATTTTTCAGTTGGTTGGTAAAGGTTCCGTTTTTATTGTTGATGTAAAAACAGTCGGGG
>JANPNY010000474.1:0-16166 GCA_031427745.1 Chitinophagaceae bacterium
CATTGGTTGTAATTTCATCTATGCCCGAAAAGGTGAGGTACGATAATTTTTCTGCAGCTACTTCCTCTGCATGGCATGGTCCTAGGATTGTAAAATAATTTTGTAAAGGAAAATTAAATTCATTGTTAAGAAAATCATTGAGCAATAAATTCTGGTCAGGTAAAATACCTTTTACAGCGCTTATAATTTTCTTGCCTGCAAAAATTTCTTTATTCAGGGTTAAAAGAGTGGCAGCTGTGTATGCAGAAGGTATTGCAACAATGGTACAATCGCTGTGCATAATCACTTCAGCCGGATTGGTTGTAAGGTAGAGAAGAGCGGTATCAAAATAAGCTGAACTCAGGTAATGGGGATTGTGCCGTCGGGTTTGAATTTGTTGTATCGCTTTTTCGCTTCTGTTCCACCAATAAATGGAATGGCCGTTATCGGTTAATATTTTTGCAATGGCTGTACCCCAGCTTCCGCTTCCTAGTATTCCAAAAGTCATAACCTGTTATTTAAACGTTTGGGGTTTAAATCATTTATAATTTCAGCAGGCTTTTTTGCGGAACTTTCCGTGGGGTCAGCAACGCTTAATTTTTAAACGGTTAACCCATTTTAAAATTAATTAGAGTCCTAATTTATCTAATGCCAATTGTGCTGCAATTTGGCTGGCATCTTTTTTATTGTATCCTTTTGCTTCTGCTATCAACTCGCCATCTACTGTAGCACCAATGGTAAACAAACGCCTGCCATTTTCAAATTTTTCACCGAGGGTTTCAAATTCAAGCACTTTGCCATTTTTATTAGCCCACCCGTATAATTTATTTTTTACGTTAATTTCTATGCTCTCCAGGTCATCCATAAACATATGGGTAGATATGATGTATTTTTCTACCCAGTGCTGTGTTTTTTTATACCCCCTGTCGAGGTAGACAGCTCCAATCAAAGCCTCTAATGTATTGCCGAAAATTTGGGAGATTTTTAATGCGTTATCGTGTTTATTATAAATGGTTATTTTTTTAAGCCCCATCTTAATGCCAATGTCATTTAACTGTTGGCGGTTCACCATTTTGCTCCGCATTTCTGTTAAAAATCCCTCGCCCTTGTAGGGGTATTTCATAAACAGGTAATGGGCTACAATGGAACTAAGTACAGCATCTCCTAAAAACTCGAGTCGTTCGTTGTTTTCGTCTGCACCCTCTCTTACTGAGCGGTGGCTGAGGGCTGTTGTATACAGGCTTAATTCACCAGGCGTAAAGCCAAGTACATTGTGAAGCTGATCTCTGAATGCTTTCTTTTTTGAATCTTCTTTGAAGATATTTTTTAAAAACCCCAAAATTGTCAATTGATTATTTAGCCGAAATTAGTATTAAATAACTCAAAAAAAAAATCACAGGTTACGAGGAGTCGTTGCAAAATATTCTAAAGCTGGCATCTTAAAAATGATGCCGTGTTTGTGAAGCGAATAAAATTTATTGAGGTAGTTTGCTTTCAGAATTAGGGCAAAATCTCTGTAGAAAAAATACAATTAAGGCTTGTATTTTTTTACAATAACAGAAGCATTATGACCACCAAACCCAAAGGTGTTGCTGATAGCAGCATTAACGGTGCGGTGTTGTGCTTTATTAAAAGTGAAATTTAATTTAGGGTCGAGTTCAGGGTCGTCAGTAAAATGATTTATGGTGGGGGGGATTATATCTTGAGTAACAGCTAATATGCAGGCCAGCGCTTCTAATGCTCCTGCTGCGCCAAGGCAATGACCCGTCATGCTCTTGGTGGAACTGATATTTAGATCGTAGGCATGCTCGCCAAAAACATTTAAAATAGCCTTGGTTTCTGCAATATCACCCAGTGGTGTAGAAGTTCCATGCACATTAATGTAATCAATATCCTGTGGTTGAAGGCCTGCATCTTTTAATGCGACTTTCATCACATTTTGAGCGCCCAGGCCTTCGGGGTGTGGTGCTGTAATGTGATGAGCATCGGCAGTAGCACCGCCGCCGGCAATTTCACAATATATTTTTGCGCCTCTTGCTAAGGCATGTTCAAGACTTTCTAAAATAATGCAACCTGCACCTTCGCCCATTACAAATCCATCTCGGTCTTTATCAAAGGGACGGCAGGCAGTTTGGGGGCTGTCGTTTCTTTCACTCAACGCCTTCATTGCATTGAATCCTCCAACACCTGCTGCACTTACTACAGCTTCGCTACCTCCGGAAATAATAATATCCGCTTTGCCTAATCGAATGCTGTCAAATGCATCAATGATGGCATTGGTTGCGGAAGCACAAGCACTTACGACAGCATAATTTGGACCTCTAAATCCATGACGCATAGAAATTTGCCCTGCGGCAATATCTAAAATCATTTTTGGAATAAAAAAGGGATTAAAGCGTGGTGTGCCATCGCCGTTTGCATAATTGGTTACCTCTTCCTGAAAGGTAATTAAACCTCCGATGCCGCTTCCTAGAATTACACCCACCCTGTCTACATCAACATTGTCCCTGTTGATGCCAGCGTCTTTCACCGCTTCATCGCTTGCAATCAATGCAAACTGAGCAAAGCGGTCCATTTTACGGGCTTCTTTTCTATCGAGATAGGTAGTGGGGTCAAAGTCTTTAACCTCACACGCAAATCTTGTTTTAAATTTAGAAGCGTCAAATTGTTTAATGAAATCACAACCATTGACTCCATCAGATAAACCCTGCCAATATTCAGCAACAGTTTTTCCCAAAGGAGTTAATGCTCCTAATCCAGTAACAACAACTCTTTTAAGTTCCATACAAAATTTGCCTGTGATGATTAAAACAGATAATACTTACTTGGCGTGTTCTTCAAGGTAAGTTACAGCCTGACCAACGGTGGTGATGGTTTCAGCCTGTTCATCAGGAATAGAAATGTTAAACTCTTTTTCAAATTCCATAATTAATTCGACGGTGTCCAAGCTATCGGCACCTAAATCATTAGTAAAAGAAGCCTCTTGTGTTACTTCGGCTTCATCAACACCTAATTTGTCAACAATTATCTTCTTTACTCTTGTTGCAATGTCTGACATGGTAATAATATTTAGTTGTTCAGTCGCAAAAATATACTTTTTGACGTAAAATCAAAGAAATATAAATACTTAAACAAAAAAAGGTTGCATTTTTTATTTGCCAGCTTTTTGGAAGGATAAATCATCGCCCGATCGGCATTTAAAAATGAATACCTCATCTACACAACTCTATTGTACAGAGAGCTAACTTTTTTATATTTTTTTGTACAAAATTCCAAAATCCGGAATTTTCATTTCATTGGTAAATGTTGAAACCCTTTACCGTAAAGGATCTTAGGGTTTGGCATCAATCCTGTTTTGATAGGCCGTACCCCCAAAAAATGCATTTATGAAAACTTACAACAACCAATTGCACACCAATCCATCCACAATTGTCGCTGTTTTGCCGAATGCAATTTTAACCACAGCAACAAAGGCCAGGATTTACTTACTACTTTTAGTTTGCATCACATTTTTATTATTACAGGCAAATGCGCAGACAGCAATTGTAAATGTTTCATTTGAAAATGCTATTGCAACCACTGCGACCAGCTATAATGCTGCAGGGGCAGTTGGCAGTTCTTTTAGTGGAACAAATTACAATTATACATTTGGCACTGCCACTTAGGCTGCTAACAATCAAAAGAAATTAAATAGTTTAACGATAGGGCAGGAAGTTTATAGTTATGTGCAAAATGCCAACTCAATTGTAAAAATCCGCCGGGTTAATAATGGCATTGTAAGTGGAAAAAGATCATTGCTTTGGTTAGAAAAAAATATCGTTGCAGGTGGATCTGCAAATAAAATTGCCGTAGTACCGCAGTACAATGATAATATGGAATCCGTATTTGATGGTAACAGTCTTAACCAGGGAACAGATAATCTGTTTGCCAACCAGAGAGACGGAAATGGCAACAATAATAATATTGAGCGGTTGGATGTAATTTTTGCAGGCGGTGTAATATCAACTTATAATAATAAGGTAGGTTTTGCCTTGTTTGAAAGAGGAGCTGATAATGAGCACGACCCGTTTGTAATTGCAGCTATTACTTCAATAGATCAAAATGGTAATCCAACAGCCTATGGCAAACCACTAAGAATAAACAGCGGTAACTGGGGTAATATTCCATCGAGTGCTGTTGATTATTATGTTGCTCGCCGGGATCCATTAACAGAATTAAACTTACGGATGAGTACATCCGGCAAACAAAATATAGGTGGAGTATTTATTACTTTAAAAGATTTGGGCATTGCTACAGGCGTAAAAATTTATGGTTACTCAGTTATGGGTTACGATTTACCGTCATGTGCAACCGCTGCTGATCTCGTGGATTATACAAACAGTACTTACTTTCCTACCAACACCAGTTCTGCAACATCGCAAGGCGGTATAGATTTGATTGCGCTTACAGGTGTATTGTCTGCGCCAGAAGGGATCATTTTGCCTCCAACTGCAAATAATATAGAAATCCCTTCTATAATGAATACTTCTATACTTACAGCTATTCCACCATTAGATGCTACAGCAGCAAGTGGTAGTATTGAGTTGTACAGCATTGTAAGCATTCCATTGGCTTCACAAGGGTCATTACATCTTTGCAACAACGGTAATTGTAACCCTATTGTGGCAGGCCAGGTGCTTACTCCTGCAGAAATCAACATGCTTTCGTTTGTGCCTAATCCATCTTTCACTGGTTCAATTGTATTTAATTACAGCGCTACTGATAGCCACCAGCAGGTATCTAATATTGCTACCTACACTATTCCTGTTACAAGTACTACACAATCTGTTTTGCCAGTAAATATGGTAAGTTTTACAGGTAATATCAATAACAAACTTGTTAAACTCAACTGGCAAACATCACAGGAAAGCAACAGCAGTTATTATGAGGTACAACGCAGCAGCAACGGCAGCAACTATGAGCCAATTGCTACCATCACTGCAAAAGGCAATATAGGTACTCTATCAACCTACGAGGAAAAAGATGATCTGTTTTTTTACACAAGCAACGTGGTTTATTACAGATTGAAAATGGTTGACACAGATGGAAAATTTAAGTTCTCAAAGGTTTTAGTGATAAAACTAAACACTGCTACATCTGTCAATATTCTTAAAGCATGGCCATTACCTTTTAGTTCACAATTGACTGCTGGTTACAGCAGTGAGTTATCGGGAGAAGTTAAAATAAATATAACCAATATGAATGGTAGCAGGGTGGCTTCCAGCGCTGCAACAGTGCAAAAAGGATACAACAGCATAAGTATAAACCAAGCACAAACAATACCTTCCGGCACTTACCTGTTAACAATTACCAGTAACGGAAAATCGGAAAGCATAAAAGTGGTAAAGCAATAAACCAACTTTTATTTCAACCTTAAAGAGGAGCCTTCGTTGGCTCTTTTTTTGTTAAATGCATTCCTTTACCTGGCATTAATTACCAAAAGATTTTGATTATATTGCGGTATGGCTTTAAAACAATTATATCATGGAAGTAAGGAGTACGATCAAATGGTGAAACTCCGGTATGAAATTATGCGAAAGCCCCAGGGACTTACCTTTAGTAAAGAAGAACTGGCCAATGAAAAAAATGATATTTTAATTGGTGCATTTGATGAAGACGAAATTATAGGTTGTTGTATACTTAGTAAAATGGATAACTGTTGTACCCGTTTAAGACAAATGGCGGTTCAAAAAAATAAGCAGGGTATGGGTATTGGTGAATCGATGATGTCGTTTGCTGAAAATATTGCAAGAGATAAAGGGTACAAAACTTTAACAATGCACGCCAGGGATACTGCCATTGGCTTCTACGAAAAATACGGTTATAAAATTAAGGGTGATGCCTTTACTGAGGTAAATATTAATCACCATGTAATGGAAAAAAAATTGGTTTAGCTTGAGCCACCCTGAAAACCACGAAATATTATTGAGAAGACTATGTTTTTATTTTAGTTGTAAGAATTTTTCTGGCAACATTTATCTCCTCAGTTGCAAATGCTTCTTTTGGTAAAATAAAAAAAGATCTGCTGTCAAAATACAAATGAAAAAAGTGCGGGCTTTCCATAAAAGCACTAAATGCAGACCAATCCCAGCTTCTGCTGCCCCTGTCGTTTTCAATTGTAAAGGAATTGTTTCCCAGTGTGGCTATAAATTTATCTTTAAAAGTTGCAGACTTTTTATAGATAACTGAGGGTAGTAAGAACCAACAGGAAACCATCATCCCAAACCATAGTACAGCACTTATTAAAAATGCAAGCGGCGAAACTTTTTTAAAAAAGAATAAAGCTGCTGATACAATAGCAAACACATTTACCAATATCAGCATCAGCTTAATTTCCCTTCTTGTAATAAAATGATAGCGCAAAGCCTGGATAACCTTGCCTTTGTTGTAGGTAAAAGATTGAGAAGTCATGCTGCAAAGATAGCAGATATGCAATATGGGCTGCTAGATTAAGGCAGGTAAAAAGTAGGGGTTTTCTAAGGAGGTTATTCTCCTTGTTTTTTAAAAATTATTTAATTCCTGATAATCTTTTTAGTAGTTACTTTTTTACCATCAATTATAACAGTTAGATAATAAATTCCCCTGCTCATTGCTTGCATGGGTATAGTAAAAGTTTGTTCGCCGTTTAGCGACAAATTGTTTAAACGGTAAACCAATTGCCCAATAGTATTGTTCATTACAAGCGATACCTTAACCGGGCTGTTACGATTAATAATTACCGATAAATTACCTGTTACAGGGTTGGGGCCAATTACAATATTTTCCGGCATTACCACACATGATTTTTGATAGATTACTGTTGCAGAATCCAGGTAATAACTAGTGTCTGCCGCTATATTCATGTTAATTCGATATTGTATAGTTGTTCCCGGTAAAACGGAAGAAAGATCATCGAGGTAAATAAAATCGTTCTTGGTAAAATTGGTATTAATAATTTGTGAGTCTATAACACTGTAGCCTATTTCTGATGGTAGTTTTCTTTCAATTACACATTGCATATCAGCGCCTGTTTTTACACTCCATTGTAAAACTGTTTTGCAATTATTATCAATTGCAATTTGCTGTGTGTAGGATCTTTTTTGAAGCAGCACAAAGGCTTTTTTTACATCAGGTATTCCATAGCCTGTTCGGTTATCAGGTGTACTGTTATGGTCGGCAGATGTACGAAGCACATCAATAATTGCCATATTATTTACTTCAGGAAAAGCCTGCCACAAATCAGTAGTTATACCAGCCATAATAGGACATGCAAATGAAGTGCCGTTGCTGGCGACTGGAAGCCCGGTAGCATTGCTGGCTATTATTGCGGCTGCGCCGATAGCAGCAACATCTGGTTTTATCTGACCATCGCTGCTGGGGCCGTAACTACTAAAGCTTGCTATTTGCCTGTTTGCATTTACAGCACCAACTGTTAATGCACTATCGGCATCCGCCGGCGTAACCAAATAATGCCAGGCATTGTTACCTTCGTTACCTGCTGCTACCACTACTACTATTCCTTTTTGTGCAGCCATATCAACAGCTCTTGCTATCAATGTTTTTTGGCCATTCATGTCTGCATAGGTATAGTTAAAAAGGCTGTTATCAAAACTATTATAGCCCAATGATACTGACATTACATCAACGCCCAAACTATCCGCTCTTTCTGCTGCCGCAGTAAAGTTTTGTTCCTCTACCGGGTATTCACTTATAATATCTTCTGTTCTAAATAAATAAAATGAAGCTTTAGGGGCAGTACCTATAAAAGTACCCGGCATATTTGCCGCAATGGTGCTAAAGCAATTCATGCCATGCGGATGTTCTTCATTTACACTTGTTTTACCTGCTACAAAATCCCAGGTGCCTAATACCTGGTTATTTTTTCTTACACTATCAAACGTTGGCAGCGTAAGATAATTTAAAAAGCCAGCATCCATAATTGCTAGCTGCATACCTTCTCCTCTAAAACCATGGTTGTGTAAAAACTCGCCATTGTGCAAGTGTATCTGTGGGTAAGCACGTCCGTAATTATAAATGTCCAAAGGGCTTTGCGGCCTTGCTGCATAAGTTGGGGCAAAAGCATTGCCGGGATTAGATAATTTATTTACTGGCTTAATAAAATTCACCGTACGGGCTGCTATGGGAGCCGTAGTTTGTACAAACGGTAATGCATTTATTTTGGTAATAGCTGCAGAATCTGTTGTAAGAATACATACCTCGTTGAACCATTTACTTACATTTAAAAGGCTAACATTTCCAACCCCTAATATCGATTGGATATAGTTTGTGTTAACAGGAAGATCTGATGTTGCAATTGGAATATTATACCTCGATCTTCGATCGATTGCCCTTTGAGAAAGAAATAAAGCTGGGTTGTCGGTAGAAAAAGACGAGCCGTTTTTATCTTTTAACTGAATGATGTATCGGGAAAACTGGGTATATCCTTTAACAGTAAAAAAGCTTGTAATTATGATAAAGAGCCAAAAACTTTTTTTCATAATAAAAGATAACTGTTAGATAAAAAGAGAAAGGAACAAAAGCCTTGCCATTTAATTATGATCAATGAGCGTGAGGGTAACCCCTTTTGAATCATTGGTGTAATATCCGGTACCACCGCTGGATGTGGGTGGTTGATATTCTGAATGAAAAAATTTCCTGTATACAAGACCAATTCCTTTGGCATAATATTCTACGCCAAAATTTATTTCACTAAAAACAGTGGGGTCGTTGGGGAAACCGATTGTGTCATCTCTTTGATTTACTTTAAGTGTGCTATCGAATGTAATGGCACCTAATTGTAAAGGGGCATTTACACTGTCATATTCATAATCCCAGTCATCGAGGTAACGTACCTCAGAAAAACCAGAATTAGTGTTAATATAACTATTGCCCTTCCAGGTATAGGTGTCTCTAAAAGGTTGCTTCAACTTAATAAACCGGAAATTATTTTCTACAAATTCAAGTGAGGTTCCCGTATTGATGGCCATAAAAGTATTGTCATGCTCCCAGGCGTTTGTTGGATTTTTACGGATATAACGAAGGATGCGATAGGCAGGTCTGCCGCTGTTATCGGTCACCTGCGAATCTACCTGGTATTTTACCTGGAAACTTATAACAATGCTTTGGGTAGAGAAGGGCAAGTACCGGAACGAATCTAACTGGTAGGTAATGTATTTGCCCGTTACTAATGGTGCATATTCACTGATAGCAGTCATTTTCAATGTTTCAGTTTCTTTTTTACAAGAAACCAACACACAACAGCACAACCCCAATGCCCACACAATTTTTTTTATCATGTTAATAGATGCTTACTTTTTAGACCTTGTTTTTAGATAAAAAGCTGCTCACTGCGTTGAATAATTCCACCAGCTACTACATCATCTCCTTCATAAAATACAGCGCTTTGTCCCGGAGCAATACCCTTTACGTTGTCGTAAAAACGAACTTTTATGCCATTTTCGTATGTATGCAGGTTACTGAGAGCACCTTTATCTTTATAACGTATTTTAGTTAGCAATTCTATTCCTTCGGTTATTTCCTCATATTTTATCCAATTCATTTTTCCTACTGTCATTTCACTGCCTTTTAAATCTTCTTCTTCGCCCAACATAACTGTATTAGTGGCTGGATCAATATTGGTGACAAATGCAGGTTTTCCCAATGCAATTTCAAGGCCTTTTCTTTGCCCGATCGTGTAAAACGGGTAGCCTTTATGTGTGCCGATTATTTTGCCTGATTTATCTACAAAATTACCGCCTGCCACTTTTTCTTCCAGCCCTGCTACATTCCGTTTGAGAAAACCACGATAATCATTATCCGGTACAAAGCAAATTTCGTAGCTCTCGTTCTTTTTGGCAAGTTCAGGATAACCAAAATCATGTGCCATTTGTCGAATGGCGGTTTTACGGTAAGTACCCAGTGGCAGTAAAGTGCGGCTTAGCAAATCCTGCTGCAAACCCCACAGCACATAGCTTTGATCTTTTGTTTCGTCGATCCCCTTACGAATAAAATACCTGCCGTTAATGTGTTGATGTATTTGTGCGTAATGCCCGGTTGCAATAAAATCGCAACCTAACGCATCGGCTCTTTTAAGTAAAGCCCGCCACTTAATATGGGTGTTACACATTACACAGGGATTGGGGGTACGACCTGCTATGTATTCTTCAATAAAATTATCAATTACAAAATCTCCAAACTCATCCCTGATGTCTAAAATAAAATGTGGAAACCCATGCTGAACGGCCGCCTGGCGGGCATCATTGAAACTATCAAGGTTGCAACAACCGGTTTCTTTTTTGCCGGTAACGCCTATACTGGTAGCATAATCCCATGTTTTCATGGTAATTCCAATTACTTCATAACCTTCTTTATGCAGCATTAAAGCGGCAACAGTACTGTCAATACCGCCACTCATTGCCACTAACACTTTTCCCTTTGTATTCATAACTAAAAATAGTAGCCCATCCTGGTACCCAGTTTTGGGATTGTCCGCAAAGATACAATTACCAGCGTAAGATCATTTTTGATAAAGGGAACATTGTGTAGCATATGTTTCCCAACATTTTTGTGTGATGTTATGTTGCGTCTAAATTTTCTACAAAAAATATGCAGTGAATATAGCTTTGGCTTAACGGCATATTTTTTGAATTGTTAAAGTATAAACAACAAATAAAAATTTACGAAAAAACATTTCCTTCTTGCAGGAGTGATTGTAAGCGTATTGGTGATCGGTTGTGCATCAAAAGATACGGATTCCGATGTAGTATTCAATGAAGACTAAAGAAAGTTCGATGATGACTCAGGATAGCACTGGAACGATGCCTATGCAAGTTGATTCAATAGCAACCACCATGACTACCAGCGATACTTTGATGGGAAAGATGCAAAAAGCAATGCCTGATCCGGCAAAAAAAGGGTAAAGTGAGTATAGTGATGGCCAATAATGTTTCGGGTGATATGAGTGTTGATAAAGAGGGGTATTATAATGGCACAGAAGTTTTACCCGGTTACCCAGGTGGTGAAAAAGCATTGGAGCGTTTTTATAATGATAATATCCAATACCCGGTGGAAGCAAGTGATAATGGAGTTGATGGAACCGTAAAAATAAATTTTGCGGTTGATGAAAACGGTAAATTATATGCGCCGGTAGTAACCAGCCCGGTAATTGGTTACGGTATAGAGCAGGAGGCTTTAAGAGTTTTTAATAAAATGCCTAAATGGACACCGGGCCGCATAAAAGGTAAAAATGTTAAAACAAGGTTTAGTTTACCAGTTAACTTTCAACTTCAATAATTTTTTTATTTATTATTTTAAACCACTAAAATTTCGATTATGAACTTCAGAAACTATGTTAAAATGCTCGCTGTATCAATGATGATTGTTATTACATTACCAGCAACAACTATGGCAACAACTGTAACTAAAGGTTTTTCCGATAGTACAGCCGATGTACGATGCTTACTGCTATTACAAATCGTGTAGCAGAAATTCAGAACATGGATAAAACCCAGCTTACATCTGCAGATAGAAAAGCGCTGAAAAAAGAATTGAAAGAAATGAATAAAGATGCAAACAGCCTTAAAGGCAGCAGCACTAACGGTATTTACCTTTCAATAGGTGCTATCATCATTATCATTTTATTGTTGATCCTTATTCTGTAATTGATAAGGCAGTAGAAATAAAATAAAAAAAACGCTTCATTCTTTTGAAGCGTTTTTTTTATTCCCTTGAGTTCCCTGTCAAAATTTTTGCGCTGTGCATAAAAATTTGAGCGGTATTTCGAAATTCAAAAGGCAACAAAAATGCTGCCCTCTAAAAAGTATAGCTATAAAATTACAATCCCATCTTCTTCCTTAAATTTTCGTCAATAGCATCCAGGAATTCCTCTGTGTACAAATAATGTTCCCCATGATTTACTTTATTGCCATGTATGCAGACTGCTAAATCTTTAGTCATCTTGCCACTTTCTACTGTTTCAATACAAACAGCTTCCAATGCCTGGCAAAAATCGATCAGGGGCTGATTGCTGTCCAGTTTACCACGGAATTCCAAACCTCTTGTCCATGCAAAAATAGAAGCAATTGGATTGGTTGAAGTTGGTTTGCCTTTTTGATGATCTCGATAGTGACGGGTAACAGTACCATGTGCAGCTTCTGCTTCCAATGTTTTGCCATCAGGAGTTACTAATACAGATGTCATTAAACCTAAGCTGCCAAAGCCTTGTGCAACGGTGTCGCTTTGCACATCACCATCATAATTTTTACAAGCCCATACAAAATTGCCGTTCCATTTTAAAGCACTTGCAACCATATCATCAATCAGGCGATGTTCGTAAATAATACCGGCTGCATCATACAGTACTTTAAATTCTCCCTGGTACACTTCTTCAAAAATATCTTTAAAGCGGCCATCGTATTTTTTAAGTATCGTGTTTTTTGTAGAAAGATACAGCGGCCATTTTTTTGTAAGCGCCATATTGAAACAGCTTCTTGCAAAACCGTAAATACTTTCATCAATGTTATACATACAAAGTGCTACACCATCTCCTTTATAATTGTATACTTCAAAAACCTGTGCTGCACTTCCATCCTCCGGAGTAAAGGTCATAGTTAATTTTCCTTTCCCTTTTATTACGGCATCTGTTGCCCTGTACTGATCGCCAAAAGCATGACGACCAACAATGATGGGTGCCGTCCAGTTGGTTACTAATCTTGGTACATTTTGCATTACAATCGGCTCCCGAAACACTGTGCCATCCAGTATATTACGGATAGTGCCATTCGGGCTTTTCCACATTTGCTTCAGGTTAAATTCTTTTACCCTTGCTTCATCCGGCGTAATGGTAGCACACTTAATGCCCACACCAAATTCTTTAATGGCATTGGCTGCATCAATGGTTACCTGGTCATTGGTCTCGTCCCGGTATTCCATTCCCAAATCATAATATTTAATATCGAGGTCGAGGTATGGAACAATCAGTTTGTCTTTAATAAATTTCCAGATGATCCTTGTCATCTCGTCGCCGTCTAATTCTACAACGGGGTTTGCTACTTTAATTTTTGCCATTGAATCAGGTGTTTTTTAGTGTGCAAATGTATACAATTCAGTAAATGTTATTTTGATGATTTATGGTGCTGTTATCAAAGGTTTTTAATCAGCTCATCCGCAAACTCACTTGTTTTTAACAGCGTTGCTTCTTTCATCAAGTTATAAAAGTCGATCGTAACCGTTTTGTTACGGATGGTTTTGCCTACAGAGTTGGTAATTAAATCAGCAGCATCTCTCCAACCCATATATTCCAGCATCATTACTCCACTTAAAATTATGGAGCAGGGGTTCATGGTGTTGGTATTGGCAAACCTTGGAGCCGTGCCATGTGTTGCTTCAAATACAGCATGCCCGGTTAAATAATTAATATTAGCGCCAGGTGCAATGCCAATGCCGCCTACCTGTGCAGCCAATGCATCGCTGATGTAATCTCCGTTTAAGTTGAGGGTTGCAATGGCAGCATAGTCTTGCGGAGCCAATAAAGCCTGTTGTAAAAAGTTATCTGCTATGGCATCTTTAATAATAACTTTTCCGCCGATGGCTGAAATTTTCATTTCTTCATTGGCCACTGCTTCGCCGCTTTCTTTTTTGGTTTTTTCCCATTGGTTCCAGGTATATACATAGCCTCCAAATTCTCTTTCCGCTAATTCGTATCCCCAGTTTTTAAAAGCGCCTTCCGTATATTTCATGATATTGCCTTTGTGCACAATTGTAAGAGATGGCAACTTATGTGCAATGGCATGTTCAATGGCAGATCGTATGAGTCTTTCACTACCTTCTTTACTCACGGGCTTTATTCCGAGTGAGGTTGTTTGCGGAAAGCGAATGCTTTTTACACCCATTTCGTTCACTAAAAAATCCAGTAATTTTTTTGCTTCGGGTGTGCCGGTCATAAATTCAATGCCTGCATAAATATCTTCTGTGTTTTCTCTGAAGATGACCATGTTCACTTTTTCCGGCTGCCACATAGGAGAGGGGGTGCCTTCAAAATATTTTACTGGGCGTAAACAAACATACAAATCAAGCTCTTGCCTAAGCGCAACATTTAAACTCCGTATGCCGCCACCAACGGGTGTTGTAAGTGGCCCCTTGATGCTTAGCAAATATTCTTTAAAAGCATCCATTGTAGCATCCGGCATCCAGCTGCCGGTGGCTTTAAAAGCTTTTTCACCCGCCAGCACTTCCATCCATTCAATCTTCTTTTCGCCCTTATATGCCTTTTTTACTGCAGCATCAAATACCCGTACACTTGCGTTCCAGATATCGGGACCAATGCCATCGCCTTCTATAAATGGAATTATTGGATGATTGGGTACACTCAATTTACCATTGCTGCTCATGGTTATTTTTTCTGCCATATAAATACGTTTTAAGAGTTGAATTTGATTGGTGCAAAAGTAAGTGAACTGTAAATTTAAAAGTCTTTTTTTGTGTGGATTGATGACCGGATAATAAAAAAGGGTCTTTGCTTAAAGACCCTTTTAGTAAACAACTAAATGGTTACACCCAATAAAAAATCCTGCTATTTATTTAACACGTTAAATTGCTTTTTTTAAAATGACTTCATCACAAATCAACACTGCAGTTAATCCACTCGCTATCAAACTGCACGTTGTTGAATTTTTTATAAAAGTTGATGGCAGGTTCATTCCAGTCTAATACCTGCCACATAATACCACTGTACTTTTTCTCCCTGGCAACCTCAATTAATTTATCCAATAATATTTTGCCAATACCATGCCCTCTCATTTTTTCTGTAACAATTATATCTTCCAGGTACATTCGCTGGCCTTTCCAGGTGGAGTAGCGGATGTAGTATAATGCGAAAGCGTGAATTTCATTACCCAGTCCTACAGGGTTGGGCGACTCTACAACATAGGCCCACCATACAGGGTTTTCGCCAAAACCACTTTCTATAAAATGATCCATAGTAACAATGACTGCCTCCGGCGCTTTTTCATAAAGAGCCAATTCTTTTATCAGTTCCATCATGCGTTCACAATCTTCTTTAACTGCCTTGCGAATTTGTATTTCCATATTTATTCTCTGTATTTGCTTTTATATAATTTTACGTTTTTCAACCATCACAATTCTTTAATCAGGTGTAACCATTTTCAAATTTATCAACGTTCCTTCCACCCGGGTCCTTTTACAAACCTGCCTGGTTTTGCCCCGGTATGGTTTCCGTCTTTTAATACCTGTGTACCATTTACAAATACATCCACCATGCCGGTTGCAAATTGCTGGGGCTTCTCAAACGTAGCATTGTCGGCTATTTTAGCCGGGTCAAAAATAACAATGTCTGCATAGTTGCCTGCCTGCAATTCGCCCCGTTTTTTTATATGGAGTTTATCAGCAGCTAATTTGCTAAGCTTACGAACAGCATCCTGCAATGTGATTAATTTTTCTTCCCGGCAATATTTACCCAGCACCCTGGCAAAATTTCCGTAGGCACGTGGGTGAGGATTTGATTTAAGAAATACACCTGCCGGAGAATAGGATCCTTCATCGCTGCCGAAACTTACCCAGGGCAATGCCACTTGTTTTTTCAGATTGTTTTCATCCATCAAAAAATAGATGGTGCCAATACGGGAGCTATCTTCTACAATTAAATCCATAGCTGTTTCTTCCGGCGATTTGCCTCTAATTACAGCTACTTCAGCCAATGTTTTTCCGGTGAATTTTTTTAAACTGTCTTTGGTAAAACCTACTAAAATAAGTTTGTCTGCAGAGCCTGCGCCATAATATAAGTTTTCCCAAGTTGTGGCATTACTATTCATGTCTTTAATAGTTTGCTGGCGAATAGCGGAATCCTGCAACCGTTCCCGCAATTTACCAAAACCACCATCCTGTAAAGCCGGTGGCATACTGGCTGTAAGGCCCGTACCGCCTGCTGTGTAGGTATACATATTGGCAGCAATATCAATCCCTTCTTTTCTTGCTCTTTCAATTCTGTTGATTACACTATCCATCTTATGCCAGTTGTCTTTACCGCCCGCTTTAAGGTGATATATTTCGCCATGCACTTTTGCTTCTTTGGCGCAGCCATAGCCTTCGTTGTCGACAAACGAAAAATAATACTCCAGATTGATCCCTGCGCATACCGGAATCACCGCTCCAAG
>JANPNY010000475.1:0-4414 GCA_031427745.1 Chitinophagaceae bacterium
ATAAAGGGATGCCCTAAAACCACCAACCAGCCTGTGTCCTTTGATGCCAACGATATTATTTGCTTTAGCTGCGGCTAAAAAAGATTCTTCCAATGCTGCATCATTCATTACAAAACAAACATTCATTTTGCTTCTGTCTTCCTCTACAACTGTACCCCTGAATAAAGGATTATTGTCAATTTCATTGTACAGTAAGGCAGCTTTTGCATTATTGAGTTCTTCTATAGCTGCAATGCCGCCACCAGCTTTTAACCAACGAAGTGTTAGCATACAAACAAATACTGCAAACACCGGAGGTGTGTTCAGCATGCTTCCTTCGGCAATATGGTTACGGTAATCCATTATGGTGGGGATAGGGCGCTTTACTTTACCCAAAATATTTTTATTAACCACCAGCAGGTTTACTCCGGCAGGCCCCATATTTTTTTGAGCTCCTGCATAAATTAAATCAAAGGCATTAAAATCAATTACCCTGCTGAAAACATCGCTGCTCATATCGCCTACAAGCGGAATACTGGTTGCAGGGATTTTTTGCCACTGGCTGCCATAAATAGTATTGTTGGTGGTAATGTGGAAATAAACTGCATCGTTTGGTACTGCAAAATCTTTAGGAATAGCGGTGTAATTATTTTCTTTGCCGGTGCATACCAAGGCAACATTGCCAAAGAGTTTGGCCTCCTTTACTGCTTTTTGCCCCCAAACCCCTGTATCTGCGTAGGCGCCTGTGTCTTTTGTATCCAGCAAATTCATGGGTACCTGCATAAACTGGGTACTGGCGCCTCCATGCAGAAACAATACCTCATGTTTATCGTCTAACAGCATCAGTTCCCTTACCAAAGCCCTCGCCTCATCCATCACGGCTTGAAAAGTAGAGGTACGATGCCCCAATTCCAGGATAGATAAGCCCGTATTATTATAGTTAAGTACCGCTGCTGCGGCTTGTTCAAATACTTCTTTGGGTAAAATTGAAGGACCTGCGTTAAAATTATGAACCAACGTAAAATGTTTTTATTAATACAATGAAGTTGAATTGTGACGCAAAAATAGTTTTTTGAAATATAAATAGACTAAGTAATTCGGGAATAAATATGGTATAGGTAAACCTGTTTAGTATTTATTAGCCCAAATATGCTTTATAAAACAGGCGTAACGATTGCACTACATATATCTTTATAAACCTTCGGTTGGTTAATATTTATAAATCAGGACGGCTGTGTGGCTGTTATTCACGAAAATGCATCTTTGTAAATAAGTTGCTTTGTAATTTTCACGCTATTTTTAAAGGAACAAATTCATAGAGAGCTGAAGGGCCTTAATCTAATTATAGTGTTGGTGTATTATTTTTCCTTTATTTTGCAATAAACTAACGCTATAGCCTAACTATACCTTTCAATCATTGTAATATTATTACAAAGCACCTTTTGTAATAAAGCAATCGTATAATTTTTTTTATGACCGTATATTTTAAGCGTTTTCTTATTGCAGGTATGCTTTATTTTATTTCTGTAGCAGCCAATGCACAGGTTAATTCCCTTGCATTACAAAACTTATCAACTGTAAACATTGATGATATCTCCGACTCAGAAATTAAATCCTACCTGTTAAAAGCTTCAGAGAATGGAATTACTGAACAAAATTTGTACAGGATTTTGGAGGAGAAAGGATTATCTGCCGGAGAGGTTAGCAAGCTTAAAGAACGAATCAGCCTGTTACAAAATTCAAATGACAATAAGACCAACGAGCAGTCAAAGGATAAGCCTACTAAGGAAAAAGATAAAATTGACCGATCGGATAATAAGGAAGTAACCTTGATACCCATGCAAAAGAATAAGGGCGACCTTTCTATTTTTGGGGCCGAGTTATTTACCAGTAATAGTCTTGTGTTTGAACCCAATCTGCGAATTGCAACTCCTGTAGGGTATATCATTGGCCCCGATGATGAACTTATAATTAACGTATTTGGCTACAGCGAAAAAACCTATAATCTAACGGTGAATGCAGAGGGTAACATTTATATTCCCCAGGTAGGGCCTGTAAATGTAAATGGGTTGAGCATTGAGCAGGCTTCCGGCAAGATTAAAAAAACGCTGGCGGCTACCATTTATAAGGCTATCAATGGCGGCGGCACAAGGGTGCAGATTTCGTTGGGAAAAATAAAAAGCATCAGGGTAACCGTTATCGGGCAGGCAAAAAAACCCGGAACATATACCATATCTTCCTTAACCAGCCTGTTTAATTTATTGTATCTCTGTGGCGGTCCTACAGATTTGGGTAGTTACCGTAAAATAGAATTGATAAGGGGAAATGAATTAAAACGTACTATTGATTTATACGGATTTTTATTAAAAGGAGATCAGCGGGATAATGTATTGCTGAGTGAGGGCGACGTGATACGGATACCCTATTACATTACCCGGGTAATGTTGAATGGGAATGTAAAATTGCCGGGTAAATTTGAATTGGTGAATGGTGAAACCTTTGATGATGTGTTACAGTTTTGTGGAGGCTTTAGTGACGATGCTTACAAATCCGCGGTAACCATTTACCAGCTTACGGATACAGAAAAAAAAATTACTGATTTATCAAAAAGTCAGTACAAAAGTTACAATCCGCTTTCAAGCGATTCTATTGTAGTAGGCAAAATTTTAAACCGTTATGCCAATAAATTAGTTGTTGCCGGTGCCATACAAAGGCCGGGCGTTTATGAGCTTACGGACAATTTAAAGCTAAAAGATTTATTGGAAAAGGCGGGTGGATTAAAGCCTGATGTATATACAAAAAGAGGCGGTATCAGCCGCTTAAGCCAAAATGGAACATCGCAACAGGTTTCGTTTGATGTTGACTCTGTTATGAATAATTATACAGATATCGCACTTCAAAAAAATGATAGTGTTACCATCTATTCCATCTTTGATATAGACAATAATATTACCATAACAGTTGATGGTAATATCAGGAGGCCGGGCATGTACAAATGGGTTCTAAATCTTACGTTGAATGATGTGATTTTACAGGCAGGCGGCATTACTGAATCGGGAGATAACAGAACGATAGAGATAGCAAGGCGTATTAATAATATAAGTTTAACGCAGCTAAACCATTTACAAACGGAAATCATTAATGTAGACTTAGCAGATAGCGCTGCAATAAAAGATGTGGTATTGCAGCCGTATGATGCGATTAACATCAGGCAAAAGTCCAGCTATTCCAAGCAGCGTACGGTTTTTGTAGAGGGCCTTGTTATTAATCCAGGCAGGTATACACTTACCATGAGTGGAGATCGCATTAGTGATATCTTAAAAAGGGCAGGAGGCTTTAGAGCCAATGCAGATACCACAGCGTTAGTAATAAAAAGATTATCGAGGAAAGATCTTACTGCGGATGAAAGGCAGAAAGTGTTTGCAAAACTGCTGAATATTAAGTCAGACAGTATCAATTCTACTGAAAGAATAAAAGGCGAGATTTATAAAGACTATGATAAAATAAGTATTGATTTGAATAATGCTTTGCATGAAAATAAGGAATCGGAAAATATGCTGCTGGAAGATGGTGACGTATTAACGATTGAACAAAATAGTAACCTGGTAAAAGTAAGCGGCGAAGTGTATTACCCCACAATTGTTCCTTTTAAGCAAGATGCCAGCTTGAAATATTATATTGAAAAATCCGGCAGTTACACAGAACTTGCCCGCAAAAAAGGCATATTGGTAATTTATCCCGATGGGAAGGCAAAAATGGTAAAACACTTTTTATTCTTTAATAGTTATCCAACTGTTGTTTCCAGATCTGAAATTTTTGTTCCACAAAAATCTGAAAAAAACAAATCTAAAATTACGATAGCTGAGTGGGCAGTAGTACTTTCGTCACTGGCATTGATTGCAAATGTGATAGTAAATATTAGTAAATAAAGAAATAATGGAGTTGAATGATACCAATAACATAAATACACTTGGCCCGGTGCCTACAGGGGAGATGAATGGGTATTTATATTTCCCCTTTATCCAGTCACTGATAAAAAAATGGTGGTGGTTTCTTATTGCAGGTATAGTATCCGGCATAGCAGGCGTTTATTATATGTCCGCCCAAAAACCAACCTATGAAAGCAGGCTTAGTTTTGCCTTAGATGCAGGCACAAACGAGGGAGGGCTTTCAGGAGCAATGAACCTTGCAGCACAATTTGGATTTGGCCTAGGCTCCGGCCAAAACATGTTTGATGGGGACAATATATTCGAAATACTCAAAAGCAGAAGGATAATTGAGAACGTATTACTATCAAGTGAAAACTTTACAGGTAAACCCATCACACTCGTTGATTTTTATCTTGAATTAAGCGGTCTTAGAAAAGCATTTGATGAGAAGCCCTTATTGAAAAATATACATTTTCCGGTTGGTCTAAAAAGGGAGAGTTTAACAT
>JANPNY010000476.1:0-5534 GCA_031427745.1 Chitinophagaceae bacterium
CATCACTCCGTCTATATCTGTTACGGCTACTTTAACTTTCTCCGTATTTTGTTCGGCCAGTTGTTGAATTATTTTATGCTGAAGGGGGTTTTGTTGTTGCATCTGCAGATTGTTTTACAAAGAAATGAAACCAAATATAAGCAAGTACCAGAATACCTAAAAAGAGCAAAAACAATTTAACGTTAAGTGTTGCCATTGCTACCATCGAAACCATGGCAATCATTAATGCGATGATGGGAAAAAACGGGAAGAAAGGTGTTTTAAAAGGCCGGGGTAATTCGGGGGCCGTTTTTCGTAAAACCAGTACCGATATCATGGCAAAAATATACAAGGCAATGGCGCCAAAGCAGGCAATGGTAATAATGTCGCCGGTTTTACCGGTGAGCAATGCGATAATGCCGATACCGGTATTTAACAACAACGCATTCACCGGCGTTTTAAAAGTTGGATGCACTTTGCCAAATACGGCGGGTATGCAGCCTGCCTTTCCAAACTCGTAACTGGCACGGCTTGCAGCTAATATTAATCCATGGAAAGAAGCTACAAGCCCCATCAGTCCGATGGTAATTAGCAGATGATACAACCAGCCTGCGCTTCCGGTAATTTGTGCCAGTGCCATTGGTAAAGGCGAATCAGAGGCATCGGCACCGGGTGTTGGATACACAACTTTTTCCCACCCACCCACACCTATGGATGAAACAAAAACAAGGGCGCATAAAATAATTAAGGTGAGTAGGGCCGAACCAAAACCTATTAATATGTTACGCTGTGGCTTTACGGTTTCTTCTGCTACATTGGCCACACCTTCCAGCCCCAGAAAAAACCAGATGGCAAAGGGCGTGGCTGCCCAAACGCCGCTCCAGCCAAAAGGAAACGCATTTTGGGTTAAATTACTCCAATGAAAATGGGGGAGGGTGATGCCACAAAAAAGCAATAATTCAAACACGGCAAATGCAGTAATAACCAGTTCGAAAATGGCTGCAGCTTTTACGCCATAGATATTGAGCGCCGTAAATAAAATATAGGCGGTAATGGCAATTGTATTTACAGCAACCTGCGGAAAGAAAATATGAAAATAGGCACCAATGGCGGCAGCAATAGCGGGTGGTGCAAATACAAACTCAATTATCTGTGCCATGCCTGCAATAAAGCCAATGCGCCTGCCAAGGGCTTTGCTTGCATAATCAAATACGCCACCTGCCCGGGGTATGGCGCAGGCAAGTTCTGCGTACGAAAAAGTAAAAGTTACATAGAGTATAATGATAAAAAATGTGGCGATGGCCAGGCCCAATGTGCCTCCAACGGGCAATCCCAGGTTCCAGCCAAAATACATGCCGCTGATTACATAACCTACACCAAGGCCCCAAAGCATAACAGGACCGAGGGTTCGTTTTAGTGTTGCCGGCGGAAGGTTGGTTGCAGCAGGATTTTGGAGGTTCATTTAGGTTAGTTTATGTTTTAAAGATAATCATGTTTGAGTGATGAGTTATGAATTATGAGTTATGAATTATGAGTTATGAGTTTTGAGTTAAAGGGTAACGATTTTAAAAGGCAAACGATTTAGATGAGTGGCTGAAATTAAAATTTCATCTTCAGAATTTAACTCGAAAAAAGCGATCAGCTGCCCGCAGATTTTATAAAAGTAAAAGCTTAATTTCGATATCTTTTCAAGTTGAACCTGCTTATGGAACCAAGGTATTTTTTATGAAACAGCCACTGCGAATTTTTAGTAATACATCGGTAAAACGGCTGTTGTTTTTTTGTGTAATGTTCGCAGTAAAACATGTGGCTGCCCAGCAAAAGCCGGTTTATACCCAATATATCCTTAACAATTATATTATCAATCCAGCCATTACCGGCATTGAAAATTATACGGATGTAAAAATCAGTTACCGCAACCAATGGACCGGCATTGATGGCGCACCAGTTACTACCTATTTAAGCATTCAAGGTCAGGTTGGGAAAAAAGATTACCGTACCTCCGCAACTTCTTATGATGTGCCGGGAGAAAATCCACGGGGTCGTCAATATATGGAAAGCTACACTGCTGCTGAGCCACATCATGGGCTGGGGGGCATTATTATGAGTGATAAAACCGGTTATCTTAACAGGTGGGGAGGGTACGTTACGTATGCTTACCACAAAGGCATTACTGCCCGTACCACATTGTCTGCCGGGTTTATGGCGGGCATTACTGCAGTGAGTTTGGATGCATCAAAAATACAGTGGGGTTCTTTAAATGCCAACGACCCTGCAATTGGCTACAATAGCGGAGAAATATCAAAAATAAAACCTGAAATCGGCTCCGGGCTTTGGTTGTATTCGGCTGAATATTTTGTGGGCATTTCTGTTTTAAATATTGTACCTGCTAAAGCAAACTTTGTAAAAGATAATAAATACGGTGGTGATTTTGTACCGCATTTTTTTACAACGGCCGGGTATAAATTTTTGCTGAACGAGGATATTTCTCTGCTCCCTTCGGTGATGTTGCAATTTATTAATCCCTATCCCATGCAGGTGTATACCAATGCTAAATTGCAATACCAGGATAAGGTTTGGATTGGTAGTGGTTATCGTTTTGGCGATCTGTTGGGAGGCTTTACTGCCATGGCAGGCCTGAATGTTTCCAACACTTTTAACGTTGGTTATTCTTATGACGTTTCTACTTCTAAACTGGTGAATTACTCCCGCAATACACACGAAATAATTATTGGTTTTTTGCTGGGAAATAAATATGGTGATACATGTCCGAGGAATGTTTGGTGAGAAAAAAGTTTTGTTTTACTGGTACATTTGATTGATTGAAAAATTGAGGCGATAAATGTTGCCCAAAGGTATTCCGTACAAGTGAGTGACACAACGATGATGCCATAAAAAACCGGTGCTGGTTCAACAAAAAAACTACATCTTTCCCTGTACTACAATTACAATTTCGCCTTTTACGGCTTTGGCGTTAAAATGATCATGTACTTCCTGCAAGCTGCCTCTTTTGTTTTCTTCGAATTTTTTGGTGAGTTCACGGCTTACACAGCATTGCCTGTCGGGGCCAAATGTATTGATGAAGTCGGTTAATGTTTTTACGAGGCGCATAGGACTTTCATAAAAAACCATGGTGCGTTCTTCGGCAGCCATTTTTTTTAAAAAAGTTTGGCGGCCTTTTTTTAATGGCAGAAAACCTTCAAAACAAAAGTTGTTCATTGGTAAGCCACTGTTAACAAGGGCAGGTACAAAAGCGGTAGCACCGGGAAGGCACTCAACTTTTACATCATATTTAATACATTCTCTTACCAATAAAAAAGCAGGGTCGCTGATGCCGGGTGTGCCTGCATCGGTAAGCAATGCAATGGTTTTGCCGGCTTGTAATTGTTCTGCAAGGTGCTGCACAATTTTATGTTCGTTGTGTTGGTGATAGGGAGAAATGGGTTTGTGAATTTGATAATGGTTTAATAAAACCGAGGAAGTACGTGTATCCTCTGCCAATATTAAATCAACGGATTTTAAAATATCAATAGCCCGGAAAGTGATATCAGCAAGGTTGCCGATGGGCGTAGGGACAATATAAAGCATACTTTGCTGATTTGTTGCGGTGCTGATTATTATGTGGTGGTATTGCCGTTAAAGGCAAGCGTTTGAAATTAGCACATCAGCAAATGATTGCATTAACTAATAGTAATTTCAAACATCTCCATTACCTGGTTGGCCAATAATTTTTTGCTGGCTTCTTCTGCTATTTGATGAGCAACTTCTGTTGAATCGGCTTCTATCTGCAGGGTGATATTTTTTCCAATTCTTACATCTTGTATGGCGTTTAACCCAAGGTTTTGAAGGCCGCCCATTACCGCTTTTCCCTGTGGATCTAGCAGTTCTTTTAGTGGCATTACTTTTATTTGTGCAGTATAAATCATGTGGTCGCTTTATTTTTGAACGTCAAAGATATAAGAATGTAGGCAACGAAAATAATTGGAACGGACAGCCATTTTAAAAACAGCACCGCCACTATTCCAATGCCCATCAATATTAATTTTGGGAAATCATTTTTAACGCTAAAGCCCGAAAACTTTAGAGCAATCAATGGTAAATTACTCACCATCAGCCAGCTGAGTGTGATAATAAGCCCATATAAAAACCATTTATTGATCATTATTTCATTAATAAAACTAAAACTGCCATAATGCAGGATGAGTGGAAAGGAAGCAACCAACAAGCCCACCGCTGGTGTCGGTACTCCTTTAAATCCATAGTGTTGCGAGGGGTCTAAATTAAATTTTGCCAGTCTGTATGCTGCTGCTGCTGCAAGAATAAAAGCCGGCAGTAACCAGGCAAAAGCCACATCGAGCCCGTTTTCTTCTTTAATAAAACTCAGTCGTAACAACTGGTATAAAATCACTGAAGGACAAACACCAAAACTAACCACATCCGCCAGGGAATCAAGCTGCTTGCCCATTTCGGAAGATGTATCAAAAAGTCTGGCCACAAAGCCATCTAAAAAATCAACGGCGGCGGCTGCAAAAATAAAAAGCGACGCAAAGGCCAGTTTTTCCGGACTACTAAACTCACTCGTAAGGTCATCCTTGAGGTAGATGCTGATATTGTCTGTTTGTAAAGCCATCACAACGGCGATACAGCCAAAAATTAAATTGATTAAAGTAAAGAGGTTGGGGATTTGTTTTTTCATGTTTGATTGATAACCGATTGCTGCACGCCTACTAGGGACGACCAACAGTCGTTTTTTGAATTAAAAAATTGAAAGTCAATAATTGAAGATAAACCACAGGCAATCTTTAACTGACTTAAAGTGTTTAATTAAATATTATTTTTACGCTTACTGCCCGTTGGACCCCGCTGCAATAGTTAGCGATTTGATGTAAGCCCTATTTCTTCATCAGTCCCTCAATTTGCTCCACTGTTATTGGTATATTCTTCATTAGGTCTTTGTTGCCGGTTTTGGTAATCCAGAAATTATTTTCAATCCGGACACCCATTTTTTCTTCCTCAATATAAATGCCCGGCTCAATCGTAAACAGCATACCTGCTTTAATGGGTTCTGTTCTTGTTCCAAGGTCGTGCACATCTATGCCAAGATGGTGAGATATGCCGTGGTATAAATATTTGCGGTAGGCCCTGTTGTCAGAATCTTCATTTTTTAAATCTGATTTTTTCAGCAGCCCGATTTTTTGAAAGATGATGCTGGCTTCGGCCCCTACTTTTTCTGTGTAATTAACGATGTTGATGCCGGGCTTTAAAATATTTGCTGCAAAATGGTGCAGGTGAAGGCAGGCATTGTACACCACTTTCTGGCGTTTGCTGAATTTACCATTTACGGGTATGGTACGGGTAAGATCCGCTGCATAATTCCCGTACAATGCACCAAAATCCATCAGCAGCATTTCTCCATCTTTACACTCCTGGTTGTTCTCAATATAATGCAGGGTTCTTGCCCTGTCGCCACTTGCTATTATACTGCCATAAGCTTCTCCACTGGCTCTTTGAGATAAAAAGGAATGCATAATTTCTGCTTCAATTTCATACTCCAT
>JANPNY010000477.1:0-9893 GCA_031427745.1 Chitinophagaceae bacterium
GAGTCCGAGTCTAAGTCCAAGTGATGAGCCTAGCATGACACCCAGAGCGACGCCATCGTCGGGTGTAAGTGTGAGTCCTATTCTGAGTCCGAGTCTAAGTCCAAGTGATGAGCCTAGCATGAAACCCAGTGCGACGCCACAACAACTACCAACATTATCAATGCAAATGAAACCGGCTCTTATTGGGCTGGTCAATGGACACAATCAAGTTCTTATATCTTAAGTCCGGAAAATTTCTCCTATAATTTTACCGATGGTAATTTCAATTACTGGGATGGTTTGTATGATAATTTACAGGACTACCAGTACGTAATTAATAACGCTGATGCAAACGACCAGAAATATTTTAAGGGTCCGGCTAAAATTATGAAGGCCTATGTGTACAGTGCTTTGGTTGATATGTATGGCAACATACCTTACACAGATGCATTAAAAGGACTTGGTTCGCTTGCCCCAAAGTTTGATGATCAAAAAGCTATTTATGAAGATCTCGTTAAATTATTGGATGAAGCCATTGCAGATGTAAAAGCAACTGCATTTGCAAGTGCTTTTACCGGTGCTGACATTATCTTTAAAGGTAATGCAACCAGTTGGGCACAGTTTGCCAATTCTCTTAAATTAAGATTATTGGTTCACCAGTCTCGTGTTACAGGTAAAGAGGCTTATATTACTACGGAAATAAATAAGATTGTAACAGAAGGGTCTGGATTTATTTCTAACAAAGAAGTAGCGGTCGGTGGCCCAACATTCTACATTGCTACGGCAGGCAAAACAAACCCAATGTACGATCGTTGGGCTTATGATGCCAACGGTGCTACACGAGGATTGGCTCGTTACCCCCGTCCTACAAAATATTTGTTCGATGTATTAATTGCATCAGATGATACCTTACGTCTAAAACGCCTTGCCTATGCAAAAGGTGGCGAAAAAGGATCCACTCCAGGTGTTAGTTCTAACCCCGAAATTATTGCCAACTATGTAGGTGTACCCTTTGGTGTAGCTTCTGGCTATACCGCTCCAGCTAGTTCTTATATAGGGCCAAGTTTGTTTGTAAAAGGCGAATTTGGAAGACCATTTATTTTAATGACTGCTGCTGAAATTCAACTTTCATTGGCTGAAATTAAGCAACGCTTTCCGGCAGTTACTTTGCCAGGAACAGCTCAATCCTATTATGAAGAAGGGGTTCGCCAATCTTTCCGTGCATTGGGTGTTGCAAATGCCGTTAGCAATGCTAGTGTTTTGTTAGCCTCCGGCAAGGTAGATGCCGATTGGATTGCTTCAACAGATAAATTACATGCAATTGCAACCCAAAAATGGTTGGCTTTGGCTAACTTCAGTGGACTGGAAGCCTGGACGGAATATAGAAGAACCAATTTGCCCAATACCCCACAAGCTGCTACTGTATCAGATACAAAAAGACCATTGCGCCTCTTTTACCCCAATACAGAAGCAGGTAGTAATCCTGAAAATGTAAAGGCACAAGGTGCAGTGGATGTTTTCACTACCAAAATATTTTGGGATGTTGACTAATATTTAAATTAAATAAAAATAAAAGCTTGCTCACATTGTTGGGCAAGCTTTTTCGATTTAATGCCATTTCTTATTTGAAAACATCAGACATTTCCCGTCTTTCAAAAATACATTCGTCTCCTTTAATCTGATTGCAACTGCCCATAACATTCCCGTAACATAGCCGTAACATTTGCGTAACATTGAGTTTACATTGCCTTAACATAGAAGCTGTCTCTTTGCAGAAATTATTACTGCATGAAGTATTTACAGTTTACAATGTTGATTTTGCTCTTCTCTTTAGCAGCATTGGCACAAAAGGGTAAAATAGAAGGAAAGGTTACCGATTCAAAAACAGGCAATAAATTATCGGGTGTTTCCATATCAATAAATGGTGAAAAAACGCTGGCTGCTTCCAATACAGACGGATATTTTGTTATTACAGTTACAGCCGGCAAAAAATATACCATCAGCTTAAGTTCTGTAGGATATAGTACAAAAGAAGTGGCTGATGTGGAAGTTGCAGAAAACCTGGTTTTTAATATGGAGGTTCAATTAGAAAGCGCTTCAAAAACCGAAACGGATGTTATAATAAAAACAACTTCCAGAAAGGAAAGTGTTGCTGCATTAATTGCCTATCAAAAAAACACGCCGGTTGTTGCGCAGGTTATCAGCGCTGAAGCTATCAGAAGATCGCCGGATAAAAATACGGGTGAAGTGTTAAAAAGGGTGCCCGGTACATCTATCCAGGAAGGTAAATATTTAGTGGTACGTGGTTTGGCCGATCGTTACAACCAGGCAATGTTGAATGGCGTATTGCTAAGCAGTACGGAACCAGACCGTAAAACTTTTAGTTTTGATATTATACCTTCCGCCATCATTGATAATATTGTTGTAAACAAATCTTTTATTCCGGAATTGCCGGGGGAGTGGGCAGGTGGCCTGATACAGGTAAACACCAAAGATGTACCGGCAAGAAACTTTCTTTCTGTGCAGATAGGAACCGGATTTAATACACAAACCATTGGAAAAGATTTTTACACCTACCAGGGGGGTAAAACAGATTTTTTAGGTTTTGATGATGGTACTAGAACTTTGCCAAACGGCATACCGGTTAAGGGAACTTTTGATGCTTTATCAGCGGAAGAAAAAACAGCTTATGCAAAAGATTTTAAAAACACCTGGACTTCAAATAAAAATAGTGCTAACATACTACCGGTACTCAACCAAAGCTTCCAGATTAATGGTGGATTTAATACAAGACTGAGTGATAAAGTAAAGCTGGCTGCAATTCTTGCGGTGAATTATAACAGGTCCAATAAAAGAGTACAATTCGAGAACCAGATCAATTCGTTTCAAAACAATACACCAGATTTGAGTTTTGATTATTTCAATAATAAATACAGCCAGGATGTGTTGGCGGGGGCTTTAGCTAACGTAACATTACAGATAGGCAGCAACAATAAAATTTCTTTCAAGAATTTACTCAACGTAAACACCACAGATTACACAACAGTAAGAAGGGGAAAAGATTTTGAAAATACCACTTCTGCAATAGGCGATAATATAAGGGCTACTGAATTGGCGTTTAAAGCAAATACTTTTTTCAATACTCAGGTTTCCGGAGACCATAATCTGAAACCTGTAAATGCTAAATTTCATTGGTTTGGGAGTTTCAATATACTGGACCAATATATACCAGACCAGCGCCGTTTGCAATACATACAGGATAATCCCCAGGACCCAGCCTCTCCTTTTCTTGCAGCAATTGGCCAGTCTAATTCTTCTCAAAAAAGCGGCAGCCGTTATTTTGGATATTTAAATGATTATATCTATACCGCAGGAGGCGACTTAAGTAAAACATTTAAAATAAATAATCAATCACAAACGCTGAAAGGAGGATATTTTTTCCAGGTAAAAGACAGGTTATTTGATTCAAGACCTTTCGCTGTTTATCTTCCCATCAACAATCAAATACTCAGATCCTTAAGTGCTGAAAAAATATTTGCTCCGGAAAATTTCGGTAATGGTTCCGATAACAAATTTGCGTTAAATGAATTAGCCGGAACCAGCTATCGCTATATTGCCAACTCTATTTTAAATGCAGGTTTCCTGCAAATGGATAACCAGCTTGGTGATAAGTTGCGAATGGTATGGGGCTTAAGAGTAGAAAATTTTGACCAGGTAATTGGCAGTCTTAGAAAAAGCGATCCCCGTTTTGTGAACAGTAAAAAAACAGATTATCTGCCGGGTGTAAATCTTACTTATAAAGTAAATAGTACCACCAATGTAAGGGTGTCTGGTTCTCAAACAGTAATCCGGCCGGAGTTCAGGGAGTTAAGTACATTCCAGTTTTATGATTTTGACCTGGGTGCCACGATGGCTGGTAACACAGGATTGGAAAGAACTAAGGTGTCCAACTTCGATCTTCGTTACGAACTCTATCCAAGAGCAGGAGAATTATTTACCCTGGGCGTGTTTTATAAATATTTTAAAAGCCCTATCGAAGTATACTTCAATGCAAGTTCTGGTGCATCCAGCAGCACTTACAATTTTATCAATGCAAAAGAAGCCAACAGTTTTGGTGCAGAACTGGAATTCAGAAAAAAGTTAGACTTCAGCGAAGCATTTAAAAATTTCACCTTTCAGGGTAATGTTTCTTACATATATAACAGGGTTACAGGTATTGGTGTAAATGAGTCAAGACCTATGCAGGGACAAAGTCCGTATCTCTTGAATGCTTCTTTACAATACGACCTCGAAAAATATGGCCTCAGCACAACTTTACTCTTTAACCAGATTGGAAGAAGGATTGCATTTGTTGGTGGAACAGATCAGCCTCCCATTTGGGAGAATCCAAGGCCGGTTATGGATTTGCAGGTAGGCAAAAAGATATTAAAATCGAAAGGAGAGTTGCGCTTAAATGTGGCTGATATTTTTAACAAGCAGGCTATTTTTTATAATGACCTGGACGGCAATAAAAAATACAACGAAGGCAAAGATGCCTTTGCAATCAAAAGAAAATATGGTACTAATGTTAGTTTAACATTCGGTTATAATTTTTAATAATTAATAAAAAAAAGAAAAAAATACAAGCATGAAAAAGTTATTTATTTACAGTTCATTATTCCTGGCTTTGTTTACCAGTTGCAGGAAAATTGTTGTTGACAATAATGCACCAACTAACACAACTCAGCCGCCAACTACTACCGAAAACACGATTCTTGAAGGACGTATAGCCGCTAATCTTACATTAAAGACGGGTTTTACTTATAAATTACGTGGATTGGTTTATGTAACAAACGGAGCTATTTTAACAATAGAACCAGGGACTAAAATAGTAGGTGAAAATGGTAAAAATGGTGGTTTAATCATTACAAGAAGTTGTAAGATTATTGCAGATGGTACGCTGGAGAAACCAATTGTATTTACTTCAGATGCTGCAACTCCGCAACGTGGTGACTGGGCAGGCCTGGTAATATTAGGAAATGCACCGGCTAACTCTTCATTTAATGGTGTACAAGGTGTGGGCGAAATTGAAGGTGGTATTAATAACAGTGATGGACTGGGTTTATATGGCACACCTGCTACACAAGCGCAAAACCCGGCTGATAACAGCGGTATCTTAAGATACGTTCGTATTGAATATGCAGGATTTGCCTTTTTACCAGACAAAGAAATTAACGGTTTAACTTTTGGTGGTGTTGGTAACTCAACAATTGTTGATTATGTGCAGGTTTCTTACGCTAACGACGATTCTTTTGAATGGTTTGGTGGTACTGTAAATTGTAAGCATCTTATTTCTTTCCGCACGTTGGATGATGATTTTGATACCGATAACGGCTATAGTGGTAAAGTTCAGTTTGGTATTTCTTTAAGAGATTCATCCGTTGCTGATATTTCTAAAAGTGAAGCTTTTGAAAGTGATAACGATGCTAACGGAAGCGCTTTATTGCCACAAACAGCGGCCATCTTTTCAAATATGACGGTAATGGGGCCAAAAGAAACCCTTGCTAATAAAGGAAACAATTTATTTGTATGGGGTGCACAAATCAGGAGAAATTCAAGTCTGTCAATTTTTAACTCTATCATTATGGGTTATCCAAATGGCTTGTTCATCGATGCCACCAAAGGCGTTCCTACTGATAATAATATACCCGGTTCATTATTTGCACAAAATAATATCATCGCAGGATGTCCGGTTCCGGTGTTATATAGCTTAGGTACAAATACCAATGTGCCGTTAATGCCCAATACCACAGCCACCATTACCGCCTGGTATAATACAGCAGCATACGGTAATAGTATTTTAGCTACCAACGATTTAGTTGGTTTAACAGCACCATTTAATTATACAGCACCAGATTTTAATCCAACTGCAAATTCAGCAGCAGTAACCGGTGCAGCGTTTACAAATCCCAAACTAACTACTGGCTTTAATTCGGTAACCTATAAAGGTGCATGCACTGTTGGCGATACCTGGTGGAAAAACTGGACTAAGTTCAACTAATAATTTTTTAAATGATATTGAAAAAAGAGCAGCTGTTTAAGCTGCTTTTTTTGTACCGTATTTTCATTAATTCGCATGAATATTTTCATCCTTGTCGGCCAATTTGTAAGAATGGGTACCGGGCAGGCTGATTAATAATAAGGTAACGTCTGGTTAATGTTGAAATAACAATGCAATAATAACTTGCATCTATAAAATATAGCCTCCTTCTCATTTAACCCAAATTTTGCAATAGAATAATTTATGCCAGTCTGTCTTAATTTTGGGAATGAGTATGCAACATGAATATAGCGATAATACGGTAACTCCCTGGGGCGCAATGAAGGAGATGAAAATGCTGATAGACAAAACAGGCATCCGCAACAAGCTACTTGAGCTGGGTTTGCCACAAGGCAAGAGCAATAACAGTATTGATGCGATAAGTATTATAGAAAGTTTTTGGGTAGGCATCTGGATAGGTTGTTTTAGGTTTAGCCACACCGCAGTGGTGCGTTTAGATGAAGTGTTGCGTCAGATATTTCGCTGGAAACGAGTAGCATCAGGTACTACATTTGGAAGATTCTTTAAAAAATTCACTCCATCCCTCAATCATTGTTTATTTTTTATAACCCGGATATTTTACAAACCACATTTGGCATAATTGAGCCTATACCATTTTACAAACTATATGAAAACCGCTATTTATTTATTCGCCCTACTTGCAGCAGTGTTATTGAGTAATTGTAACAGCCCGGCCGATAAAAGTATTCCTGCAAGAGAAATTAAGTCAGTTGTTGTAAGAGTAAAACCGGCTAAAGAAATAACCTACCGTTTAGAGAACAGCAAACAATGGTGTAAACAGCATAAAACAGATAATCTTACACAACAGATTACAAGGGCCATCAACAGGGCAGATTTTGAAAACCTCAAAAACATAGATAGCATCCTGGTGGCAAGTGACAGTACCGCTGATATTGCGTTTTTCCTTCCGTTTCCGATAAGTATTCCATTGATAAAAGACGTAGATAAAATCATTTTATTTTCTTATGCAACACAAACTTTTGCAGCATATGAAAATGGCGAACTTAAATATACCGGCGCTACCAGTATGGGAAGAAAAAATGACCAAACGCCTACCGGGTTATTTTATACCAACTGGAAAGCAGAAAAAACCACCAGTACATTCAACGATGAATGGGACCTGGAATGGAATTTTAACATCGAAAATAAATTGGGCGTTGGTTTCCACCAATATGCTTTGCCGGGTTACCCTGCATCACACTCCTGTTTGCGCCTGCAAGAGGCTGATGCAAAAGATCTGTATCAATGGGCTGACCAATGGATTCTAAAAAAGGATACTGTGGAAGTAAAGGGTACACCCGTAATTGTGTTTAGCAGTTATGAATTTGGCCAGCCAAAACCCTGGCTAAAACTATTGCAAAATCCTCATGCGCTTGATATCGATGTTAAAGAACTAGATGCATTGGTTAGTCCACATTTGACGGAAATATTACAGGAGCAGGAGAAGAGAAAAACGCAACAAAATAACGTATCGGTAAAGTAGAAAATATAGGGGATCAACCACCCCTAACCCCTCCAGGGGAGGGGAATGAACCACCCCTAACCCCTCCGGAGGAGGGGAATAAGAACCCCGTAAACACAAACAAACTACAAATAAATGGGCACCAATTCCCCTCCTCCGGAGGGGCTAGGGGTGGTTACTCCTCGCCTTAATTTGTCTTTCTCTATCCTTAACTTTCCCTTTGCGCCGCCTCCCTGTCTTTTGATTAACAGCAGAAAGTATGTCTAACTTAGCCTAATGCAAAAAAGCATTACTTCGATATGATCGTTTCTTACCGATAGCAAATCATCAAAAAACATTTCCACCTCCATCACAAAAAAAATCGGGTTATTTGCCAATAAATAAAACTTAATGAGTCTTTACCAAAAGCTACTACTTGCCCGAACAGAAGAAGACGTAAAAGATGCTTATATAAAAGCGCTAGGACTAAAAAGCTATAGCAAAAACCTCATCGATATACAAACCAAAGAAATATGGTTTGAGGCAAAAGATGGTTACAATAAAAGTAGCTATCAAATGTTTACACAGTTGCTGCATTATGTGCAGCAAGCGTTGGATAATGGCGAATCTATCCCTCCGTTTTTATGTGTGATAGATACCAAAAAAGCAGCCATCATGAAAACCATCGATGCACTGCCACTCATATCCAACAAAAAGCAACCCATCAAATGGGGCAAATCTGCCAGCGGCTACACACCCGAAGCACTCGATATTGTAAGCGCCTACATTGGTACCTACATAGTAAGTTTCAAAATAGAAACCCACGAAGAGGAGTTTATCAACACCATTAAAAACGCCATTAAAACCGGCGATATAATTCGTACACAAATAACGCCGGACAACCTTAAACAGGTTTTTGATAAATGGGTAGTAATGATTGGCAAAGAAATAAAAGATGTTGCCGCCGAAGAATATGCCCTACTATTTTTTGCCGATATTATGAGCGATGGTACTATCAGCACACACAATAACCTGCCTGCCGAATTACTGCACCGGGGCAACTCGCCTGTATTTAGTTTAGGTGGTAAAATTTATGAACTCGGCAATAAGGAAGGCTACCGGCAGTTTTGGGCCATTTACCACCGGCCACCAAAACAAGAGTATAGAAATTATTTGCTCGAGCGCAGGGACAGCCTGATCCCGATAGATGAACGCAGCTTTAAAGGCGCTTTCTATACGCCCCTTGCTGTCGTAGATAAAGCCTACGATAAACTAACCGAAACCCTCGGCCACAACTGGCAAAAAGAATACATTGTTTGGGATATGTGCTGCGGCGTAGGCAACCTGGAAGTGAAGCACAGCAACCCCAGTAACATCTACATGAGTACGCTCGACAGTGCATATATAGATGTAATGAAAGCCACTAAAACCTGTGTAGCAGCCACCCTTTTTCAATACGATTATTTAAACGACGATATCAACGATTTTGGACAAATAGATTACAGCCTCAGCAACAAAATACCCGAAGGCTTAAGCAAAGCCATTGCAGAAGGTAAAAAGATTTTGGTGTTGATTAATCCGCCGTATGCGGAGGCGGCAAATCGAAACAATTTAGCTATAGATTCAATTGACGTAAAAAATAAAGCTGGAGTAGCAAAAACCAAAATTGCAAGTACAATGAGTAATTATGGGAAAGCCAGTAATGAACTTTTTACACAATTTATTGCACGTATTGCATTAGAAATACCTACAGCTACACTTGGTATGTTTAGCACGATGAAATATGCTAATGCACCAAACTTTGAAAAATTTCGAGAGGTATGGAAAGCACAATTTCTGGGCGGCTTTGTTGTACATAATAAAGCATTTGATGGCATGAGCGGCAAATTTCCAATTGGCTTTTTAATTTGGAAAACTAATCCAAATATCAAAAATAAAATCACAGAAGTGAGTGTTGAAGTGTTTGATAAAACTGTAACACCGATTGGAGAAAAATTATTCTACAACATACCTAATAGTCAATTTCTAAATGTTTGGATAAATCGACCAAAACCCAATAAAACTATTGTGATTCCTTTAAAAAATACGATTTCTCCCTATGGAAAACTGAAGAGTTTGAATTTGTGGTCCGATGATGCTCTGGGGTATATGTGGTGTCAAAATAATGACTTTCAACATGCCGAGCAGCAAACAGTAATATTTTCATCTGTTTGGGGAGATGGCCATGGATTTTATGTAAATGAAAATAATCTTTGGCAAGCTGCAATTGTTTTTAGCGTTCGTCGATTATTTGTTCCTACTTGGCTAAATGATAGAGACCAATTTTTACAACCAACCCAACCTTTAACAGAAGAATTTAAATCCGATTGTTTA
>JANPNY010000478.1:0-16866 GCA_031427745.1 Chitinophagaceae bacterium
GGGAATTTCGTTTTTAGTGTATTGTGAAATTAATTCCCATATTCCGCCAACCATTGCAATACCAATGGCAAAATATAAAACGGAGAGCAGTATTTTTATTGAAAAAATATTTTTCATCTTGTTTGTTTTTTTGTGAATGGTGAATAAAATACGTCATGACGCATTGACCCTTCTTTATCTTTTTGTTGTTTTTAAATATGCTGCCGGATTGTTTGGGTCAAAAGGTGCATCATAGGTTGTTTTAAAAGCCTGCATATCCGGCTGCAGCGGCACACTCATTTCCTTGGCTACCTCTGCAAACAGATCAGACAATATTAATTTATCAGCAATGAGTTTATAAGCAGGCTCTGCTTTTAAATAACCAAACCTTACATACTGTGCCAGGAACCAGATGGCATTAGATTTTTTGGGTGTGTTTACAATACCGTTGTTATAAAACATCATGTAATCATCTTTATATTTTTGCACACCCAAATCGCAGCCCAAATCATTAGAACCTTTTAACCTTGCTTCAATTACCTGCAGTGGTGCATTTACATAATTTGGTTTGGTAAGCCATGATGCCGCCTTAGAACGGTTGCCCATTACGTCTAACCATTTGCAGGCTTCTATAATGGCTTTCATTACTTTCTTTAAATCTTCCCTGTTATCTGATGCAAAAGCAGCGTTAACCACTAATGCTTTTTCCGGATGGTTTTTCCAAATGTCCTGTGATGCTATATGGGTGAAGCCAACATTCTGTGCAGCGGCAACACCATTCCAAGGTTCGCCAACACTAAAGCCTTCCATATTATCTACCCTCATATTTGCCACCATTTGCGGCGGTGGGATTGTGATAATACCAACTGACTTTTGATTAATGCCTGCTGCTGCCATCCAGTTACGCAACCATATATCATGTGTACCGCCAGGAAATGTCATTGCAAAAGTTACCTCTTTACGACTTTGCACACTCTTTACTGCAGCGGCTACTTTATTCACATCTTTAAAACCAACCAAGCCGCAAAAATCTTTTGATAAAGTAATACCCTGCCCGTTGTTACTGATCACCATGGCAATTTTCATTTCTTTACCTGCAGCACCGCCTACACCTGTATAAACTGAAAGGGGCATAGAAAATAAACAGTGTGCTCCGTCAATTTCTCCATTTAAAATTTTATCCCTTACCACAGCCCACGATGCTTCTTTCTCCAGTTCAACATCTACTCCGTATTTTGCAAAAAGCCCCAGTTCTTTTGCCACGACTAAAGGGGCGCAATCGGTTAATGGTATAAACCCCAACTTTATTTTTCGTGCCGGCGATTGAATTTTGAAAGCAGTAACTCCTGTAAGCAATACAGCAATTGTTATTAAAATGATTGATTTATTTATGATTGATTTCATTGTTTAAAAGTTAAAGGTGAAAAGGATAATATCATTCTGCATGCCTGAGCTATTGCTTTATGGCAACAGGTTTGGCATAAAAGAAATCGGGCGAAAAACGAATCATTAAATACAGCCAGTTGCCTGTTTTTTTATAAGTTTCCGCTACAGCATCTGTGGTTGCCTGTCCTTTGGCAAATGCCATGCTGCTTGTTGCCTTCATCATTGAATAGCCCAGTTCTATGTTAGTGAACTTGTTCATATTGTAGTTCACTATAAAATCAAGTTCATTACCCAGCTTTTTATCAATGAACGTTCCGTTTGCTTTCTTCATATCCTTATCTATGGAAAATAGGTGAAAATCAACACCAGCCGTTAATGTATTACCGGTGTATTTAAATTTTAGATATGAATTTTTTAATCCGCCTGCAGGCGAACCAGTACCTACATAGAAATAATCCATATACCCCCAATGTTTGTGGGGTGTACCATACAAAGGATCAAACTTTTCATCTGTTGCTGTAGTGGCATCATTACCACTTAATATATCATAACCAGGGGTAACACTTATTTTCCCTTTTTGATAAGTAACAGCTGCAGTAAAGTGATAAGCACTTTTCATTTTTACACCATCCCTGTTTTTTCCACTTTGCATATAGTAGGCAGTCTGTATTGCTATCTTACCAAAACCAGACGCATTGCCTATTGTATGATTAATCATTAAACCATAAGTGTACCTGCTGTTGGTGCCGGAATAGTTAAAGGAATCTTTTACACCAGCGGAGGCAAACCTTCTTCCATATACATAACCGGAAGCGTCACTGCCGGATGAATCTAATTTGTATGTACCAAAATTGTCATTGAAAAGTAAGGCGGAGAATTTTGTTTGATTGATTTTTTTGCTGACGTATAAACTTGTGAAAGATTTATAATCCTGGTTACCGCCATTTGTTGCAGGAGGATTCATCCACACAGGTGTTCCTGTTTTTGAACTATTGTTACCAGCATTGCCGGATGGAGCCATTGGCAATAAGCCTGCAGGCGTAGGAACTAGCATTCCATTCGAATTTTTTACATAAGGAGCAACATTAGATGGAACATAAGAGGTGCTGGTAATACCAAAGGCATCGGAGTTTTGGTTGAATGCATATCCAAGATCAACTTGCCATCCTTTATGCACTGTTTTTAATAATGCCATGTCGTGCCGGCGGCCCTGCTGCAGCCAATCTAAATTTCCAATCAGCCTTACATCATCATAACTTAATTCCTGCCTGCCGATCTTGATACTCATCAGATCAATACCTTTTGCTTTAATGGTGGTATCAGCTTTGTTAAACAACATCAAATCTGCCCAAGCTTCATGCAGCATTAATTTATTACCATCCGCATTGGAAATTGTGGATGCATCCTGACCCCATACCCTTACATCCTGAATACTAACACCAAAGGTGAGCCTATCCCACTTGTAGCCAAAATTTAAACGGGTTCGCTGCGATGTAAATGCGGCAGGTTTAGAGCCCTTTAATACCAGGTTCCCTAATCCATCCCGAACTTCGGTACGTGTTCTTAATTGCCCGGTTAATGTAATTTGTGCTTTCAAACTAAATACCTGCATCAGGCAGAGCATCATACAAAGATGTACTACTGTCTTTTTCACTTTTTTCTTCATAATTTTGTTTTGGTTTTAAGTTGTTTGCAATTTGGAATCGACTTTGGACCCGGCTAGACCGCAATTCTGCCGGGTCATTTTTTCCCATCCCCGTTAGGAGATTTATTCTACATTTCTATTTTTTCATTTTATATTTTAATGGTTAAAGATGTTGTTGAATGAATAATTTATAGTAATATAAGATGGGCATTACCAAGGGATTGGTGGGTTATACCCCTATAAATACTTTTCCACCTTCTACTTTTACTGGGTATGTTTTTAAACTACCTTCATCACCACTAAGGCACTCGCCTGTTTTTAAAGAGAAAGTTTTTTTATGAAACGGACAGGCAACTTTTGGTTCGTCAGCCAGTGTACCAATCATTCCTCTGCTTAAAGCCATTTGCATACGATGGGGGCATTCATTTTGTGTGGCGTACCATTCACCCCTTCTGGTAAAATGAAACACTGCAATTTGCTCATCATTGTATTTAACACATACACCACCATTCTCTGGTACATCGTTTACACTGCATGCTAAAAACCAGTCCGTTATTGTTTCTTCTGCTATCATTATTTTTAATTATTGTATTGCTGTAATAATTTTTTTTATTCCTTACTTCCAGTCTTTAGCTTTTCCCTGGTCCCTCAATGCATCAAATTTTACGGTGGGATCTTTTTCTTCCGGTGCATTTACAAAATGACTGAATCTTTTACGCAGTTCCGGTGTTTCAATGGCTGCTTTCCATTCGCATTCGTACGTGTTTACATGGTTTGCCATATCTGATTCCCATTGTGCATTCATTCCTAAAGCATCACCAATTACCACTGTTTTTAAATAACCAATGCCGCCTTCCATTTTATTTAACCAGGTGGCTGTACGAGTAAGAGGGTCGGCAGTCTTTACATAAAACATTAAAAAACGGTCGAGATATTTTACGCAGGTTGCTTCGTCAATATCGCTGGCTAATAAAATGGCATGTTGTGGTTTGCTGCCTCCATTGCCACATACATAAAGGTTCCAGCCTTTTTCGGTGGCAATAATGCCAAAATCTTTGCTTTGTGCTTCGGCACATTCTCTTATACAGCCGCTTACCCCTCCCTTTAGTTTGTGTGGAGAACGAAGCCCCCGGTACCTTTCTTCAATCTGGATTGCAAAACTAACACTGTCGTGTAGCCCAAACCTGCACCAGGTACTTCCAACGCAACTTTTTACGGTACGTAAACTTTTCCCATATGCATGGCCACTTTCAAAACCTGCATCAATCAGCTCCTCCCAAATGTTAGGCAAATCATTCAAGTGAGCGCCAAACATGTCAATGCGCTGGCCACCTGTAATTTTTGTGTAGAGGTTATATTTTTTTGCTACTTGCCCAATGGCAATTAATTTATCAGGTGTAATTTCTCCACCGGCAACACGGGGAACAACTGAGTAGGTGCCGCCTTTTTGTATGTTGGCAAGAAAACGGTCGTTACTATCCTGTGCAGTATCATTACCCTTCTTTAAAATAATTTCGTTCCATAAACTTGCTAAAATAGAAGCTACAGGTGGTTTGCATAATTCGCAACCATCACCTTTGCCAAACATATTCAGTACTTCATCGTAAGTTTTTAATTTATTTATTTTTACCAGGTCAAATAATTCCTGCCTGCTGTGATTGAAATGCTCACACAATACATTGTGTACAATTTTACCTTGTATTTTAAGGGTGTGCAGCATCAAATCTTTTATCATAGGTACACAACCACCACAGCCTGTGCCTGCTTTGGTACATTTTTTAATAGCATCTATTGTTTCGCATCCACCTTCTGTAACACTGCCGCAAATGGTTCCTTTAGTTACCGCTTCGCAACTGCATATTAATGCCTCTTCTGGCAAGCCTGTAACACCTGCTCCTGCGGCTTCCTCCCCACCCCTGGATCCAAGGATTACATCTGCCGGATTTGGTGGTAGCACCACTTTGTTTTTTACAGTTTGCAACAGCATGTTATATTGTTCCGCCTCACCCACCAATATGCCGCCTAATAATGTTTTACCATCTGCACTGATATTAATTCTTTTATAAACACCCTTGTTTGTATCATTAATTACAATCGACTTTATTCCATTACCGCTTGCAAACGGATCACCAAAACTTGCTACATCTACTCCAATCAGTTTTAATTTGGTGCTCATGTCGTAAGGTGCAAAAGAAGCCCCCCCACCCCCCAAAGTGGGGATCAAGGCAGACGCTGCTATTTGCAAATGATTTTCCAAATTAGCAGGGTCTAAAGCCCCTCCTTTGGAGGGGTTTGGGGAGGCTTCCCCTTTGGAAGCGTTTTGGGAGACCAGGTTTGTCGCTACTACATCGGCCATTTCATAACCAGGTGCAACGAGGCCGTATATCATTCCTTCTAACAAAGCACATTCGCCTATGGCATAAATAGATTTATCGCTGGTTTGTAATTTTTCATTTACAGCAATACCCCCTCTTTGGCCAATAGTTAAGCCACTTAATTTTGCCAGTTCATCCCGTGGTTTAATTCCAGCAGAAATTATCAGCATGTCTACCTCTATTTTACTGTCGTTGGCAAACTGCATTCCCGTTATACAGTCATCCCCCAAAATTTCTGAGGTATGAGTGCTGGTAAAAATTTTTAAACCCAGATTTTCTAATTTTGATTGTAGCACATTGCTGCCCAATTCATCAATTTGGCGTGGCATTAGGCGGGGTGCAAATTCAATTACAGAAGTATCGGTAACACCAAGATCAATCATTGCTTTGGCAGCTTCTAAACCTAATAGACCACCGCCAATAACAGCACCTTTTTTTGTTCGTTTTGCCCAGGCTGTCATCATTTCTAAATCTTCAATGGTTCTATATATGAATACACCATTTTTTTCTGAACCTTTAATGGGGGGCACAAAAGCAGCAGAGCCAGTGGCCATAATTAAAATATCGTAAGAAACTGTAAGGCCTTTGTGGGAATCAACTGTTTTTTCAACCCGGTTAATTTGTGCGATGGGGTCGCCAAGGTGAAGGGTAATGTTATTTTCTGCATACCAGCTGGCGGGAGCTAAAGTTAAATCTTCGGCAGTTTTACCAGCAAAATATTCACTAAGGTGAACTCTGTCGTAAGCAGGCCGAATTTCTTCCCCAAAAACAGTGATGTTGAATTGATGAGAATTGGCTTTAGAAATCAGCTTTTCGCAAAATTTGTAGCCAACCATTCCATTCCCGATAACCACTACGTTCATCATTTTTATTTTTATGAATGAAACAATAATGGCAAGCAATCATATTATTTTTTATTCTATACAATGTTTTATTGTAAAATAATGACAAAATAGAGATAAATAAATAATTTATATCATAAAAATACTGGTTTTTATTTAACTTTACAAAAGAATTTTATTAAATACATTATATATATTTTAACATAATTTATATGAAGTTGCCCTTATTATCCTTAGTAGGTGCCGGACCGGGCGATCCTGAGCTGATTACGGTGAAAGCTGTAAATACTTTAAAAAAAGCAGCAGTTATTTTATATGATGCGCTTGCCAATAAGGCATTATTAAATTACGCATCACCAACGGCCATTGTACAATTTGTGGGTAAACGATATGGTTGCCACGCACTATCGCAGCAAGAAATAAATCAGTTGATGATAGAATATGCCTTTTCTCACGGCCATGTGGTAAGATTAAAAGGTGGCGACCCGTTTGTATTTGGCAGAGCGCAGGAAGAAATGGATGCCGCAACACAGGCAGGCATTAAAGTAGAAGTGATACCAGGTATTTCCAGTGCGTTGGCAGTACCGGCATTACAGATGATTCCGCTCACCTGTCGTGGCATCAATGAAAGTTTTTGGGTAACCACCGGCACCACTAAAGATGGTGGCATATCTGCCGATATTAAACTGGCAGCACAGTCTTCTGCAACGGTTGTGATATTAATGGCCATGAGTAAGCTGGAACTGATTATGGAAATTTTTATAACACATAACAAACAAGATACCCCGGTTGCTATTATACAGGATGGTACTACAGAAAATGAAAAATGTGTGATTGGTTCGGTAAAAGATATTTTCTTTAAGGCACAGTACCACGGCATTACCAACCCTGCCATTATTATAGTGGGAGAAGTGGTTAGGCTACATCCCTCTTTAATAAAAACTAATGCCCATCAGGTTATCCAGGAAAATCTTTTATCAATACGACACTAAAATAGTATGCTTAATAGGTATTAATATTGCGGTATGGGTAAAAAAGCAAAAAAGGAATGTGACCTTAAAAGTTGTATGTTGTGTAAACAATGCCTCAGCAGTTGGCTGCCTGCTGTAGATGCCCATCGCCAATGCATACGCTTTAAAAAAGGAGAACTGCTTTTTGAAGAGGGGCATGAAGTTAAAGGAATGTATTTTATTAACACTGGCCTGGTGAAAGTGCATAAAAAATGGGGTGCAGATAAAGAACTGATTTTAAGAATAGCAGGTAATGGCGATATTGTTGGGCACAGGGGACTAGGTAGTGACACTATTTATCCTGTATCGGGAACCGCCCTTGCTCCAACGGATGTTTGTTTTATTAATCTTGAATTTCTCCATCAAACCCTAACGGTGAACCATGATTTCCTGTACAAGTTAATGATGTTTTTTGCTGCAGAGCTAAAGGAATCAGAAAAAAGAATGCGAAACATGGCCCATATGACCGTGAAAGGCAGGGTGGCAAATGCCATTCTTTCGCTTAAACAAAAATTTGGCATTACCCAAAATGGCCATATCTGCATCACTATTAGCCGACAAGATTTCGCATCTTATAACGGCGCTACTTATGAAACAGTTTTTCGTGTAATGAATGAAATGGTAGAAGAAAATGCAATAAAACTTGACGGGAAAGATATCCTCATATTGTCTGAAAGTAAACTGATAAATTATTTAAAGGAATAGGGTGTGATGCTTGCCAATTTATTTCTTTTTAAAATGACCTCCAGTCTTTTTTAACACCTGCATTACGGGCCACATTTTTTACTGCCAGCCTGTTGTAAAAAAGTGAATGCAAATTCTTTTATACAAATTCATTATCATTTGCCTCGCTTAAGACTAATCGGAAATGAGGACGTGGAGAATGGTTCTCTTATGTCATTCGGTACAAACGCAAGTTCTATCGTGAACTTTATTGTTGCAGCAAGATCAAGTCTTCCATCCTTAGGCGGAGTAATACCATTCGGCCATTAAATAAACCCAGCTATTTAATTATACTGTTAACCCTAACCCAACCTACAAATCTGCTTTACGGTTAAACACAATGTTGGTGTACAACAGGTGCCATTCAAGGAAAATTTGTTAAAAAAATTACTAAGAAATGTTGTGCAAATGAAACAGAAGGAGCATTTTAAAATCTCTGTGTGCGTAAATCTGGTTGCCCCATAAGTGACCTATTTTTTACCCGAAACCATCACCGCTATTGGCAATTCCTGTTCCATAACCCACTGCTGCCTGGTTATAACACCCTGGTTACATTGTTTTACAGGATGCAATACAAATTATTATCAACAGCGTATATACTCTCATTGATGGAGTTTTCGTTCATCAACATTATACAATGTTTTTGATTAGCGCTAACTTATAGGAAAATAAATGGGCATTCAATTATCTATCTACCTGCTACAATAAATAATCCGGCAAGAGTAGTATCCTGCAAAAATCATTTAAGAACGATTTAAAATTTTGGATATTGAATAAAGAAATTATTAGCTAATAACCCCATGTTGAAATGAGAATAACAGCAAGAATAAGCACCAAGGCGATAAGACCCAACGTAATCCAACCCAATAATTTGCCAGCCTTTGCCTTCCTGTTATCTCCATCTTTTTTAGTTGCCGTTGACCCGGTTACTATGGCCATTATAGCTGCGACAAGGGAACCTAATATAACGTAAGGCACAAATAAACCAATAACAAATAAGCCTAGCCAACCAATCCAAGTATGTAGGCAGTTTGCCCTTGCTTATCGGCACCTTCTTGCTGATGCTTCATTTTATGCTTCAGTATAAAAAAACCTATTTTTTCTTTAATGGTAAGTTTTCGGCCAACCAGCTTTTGGAACTCTTTTAATTTCATGGTAGCTATACTTTTATAGCCACCATCATTGGGCTTGGCGATGATACCAGCAGCAGGCTTTGAGTAGGCAAAAGCCGGCATTTTTAAACTTAAAAATATACCGGCAATCACTGAAATTATAAGCAGTTGTTTCATGGTTTTTCTTTTAAAGATATTAGCATTTTAATCTAATTCCAAGTAATACAAGCAATATTATTTGCAATAGGTAGGTTGGTTTTAGTGTGTCTTTATTTTTTAGAGCAGCCGCTTTTTACAAGATTTGAACGGCTTATCAGTACGTCAACCAAACAGCTAATTATTAGTCTCAGCTTACACAAATTCCGAAACGCTCATTTGTTTTTAAATTAACCTAAAACAAAACATCATTTTTCTTTACCTTTGGCCGCTTCGGAAAACAAACCTCCCTGGCACATTTACAAACATCGTTTTTGAAACAATATGCCAAAAAACAACTCCATCCAATCAGTACTGATTATCGGCTCCGGCCCTATTATTATAGGACAAGCCTGCGAATTTGACTACTCCGGCACACAGGCTGCAAGAAGCATTCGGGAAGAAGGTGTGAAAGTGTTGCTGATTAATAGCAATCCCGCCACTATTATGACCGACCCGATGATGGCGGACAAAGTTTACCTGTTGCCGCTTACTGTAGAAAGTATTGAACAGATTTTAGAAGAAAACCAAAATACCGAATTTAAAATTGATGCGGTGTTGCCCACCATGGGCGGCCAAACAGCCCTTAACCTTTGCAAGGAGGCCGACGAATTAGGTATCTGGGAAAAATATGGGGTAAAATTAATTGGGGTAGATATTAAAGCCATTGATAAAGCCGAGGACAGGGAAAAATTCAGGCTGTGGATGATTGAAATGGGCATACCCGTTTGCCAGGCAAAAATTGCCAATTCATTTTTAGAGGGAAAGGAATTTGCCCAGGAAATTGGTTTTCCATTGGTACTAAGACCCTCCTTTACCCTTGGCGGTACAGGCGGTGGGATCATTTTTAAAAAAGAAGAATTGGATGAAGCCCTCAATATCGCTTTAAATGCAAGCCCCATACACGAGGTGCTGGTAGAAAAAGCAGTGCTGGGCTGGAAGGAATACGAACTGGAAATATTAAGAGACAACGCTGATAATGTTGTAATCATTTGTGCCGTCGAAAATTTTGACCCGATGGGTGTACACACCGGCGACAGTATAACAGTGGCTCCTGCCATGACGTTGAGTGACACCGCATACCAACTAATGCGCAACACGGCCATCCGCATAATGCGTAACCTAGGCAACTTTGCCGGTGGGTGCAATGTGCAGTTTGCCATAAAGCCGGATACCGAGCAAATTATTGTAGTGGAAATAAACCCAAGGGTTAGCCGCTCCTCTGCACTGGCAAGTAAGGCTACCGGTTATCCTATAGCAAAAATTGCAGCCAAGCTGGCCATTGGCTATAACCTCGATGAACTTAAAAATCAAATCACCCAAAGTACGTCGGCGTATTTTGAACCAGCGTTGGATTATGTGATTGTAAAAATACCCCGTTGGAATTTTGACAAATTTAAAGGCGCCAATGATACATTGGGGTTTCAAATGAAAAGTGTGGGCGAAGTAATGGCTATTGGCAGAAGTTTTTGTGAAGCGATACAAAAAGCTTGTCAGAGTTTGGAGAATGAGGCGGTGGGGCTTGGTTATTATGGGCAAAGCCTGATGAAGGCAGATGATTTAATTGAATACATAAAAATTCCCAAATGGGACAGGGTGTTCAGGATAAAAGATGCGCTAATGGCCGGTGCCAGCGTAAAGCGTATTTGTGAGAGTACCGGCATTGACCGCTGGTTTATTTACCAGATACAAAAAATATGCAATTGCGAAAAAGAGATAGCAAAATATCACTTAAAAAACCTGCCGGATACTTTACTAAGAGAAGCAAAAATATTAGGCTTTAGCGATGAGCAGATTGTACGGATAATGAAAGAAGAAGATGCCGGATTGATTTATGAAAAAAGAAAGGCACTGGGTATAACAAGGGTATTTAAAATGGTTGATACCTGTGCTGCTGAATTTGAAGCCAAAACACCCTATTTCTACAGTACGTTTGAGACTGCACAAGCCACTTCAGCCCCTAAAGAAGAAATTGGAAATGCACTTCCCATTGCTTTGTTGAATTCAAATGAATCAATAGTTTCTAATAAGAAGAAGATAATTGTTTTGGGCAGCGGCCCCAACAGAATTGGCCAGGGCATTGAGTTTGATTACTGCTGTGTTCACGGATTGCTAGCTGTAAAAGAAGCTGGTTACGAAGCCATCATGGTAAACTGCAACCCCGAAACGGTAAGTACCGATTTTGACATTGCTGATAAACTGTATTTTGAACCGGTTTTTTGGGAACACCTGTGGGAGATAATTGAACATGAAAAACCAGAAGGCGTCATTGTTCAATTGGGTGGACAAACAGCACTTAAACTGGCAAAAAAATTACACCAGAAAGGCATAAAAATTATAGGCACTTCGTTCGATGATATGGACATTGCCGAAGACAGGGGCCGTTTTAGCGATACCTTAAAAGAGTTGGGCATTCCCTATCCCAATTATGGTACGGCTTTTAATACCGATGAGGCAATAGAGGTAGCAAAGCAGGTTGGCTACCCGGTTCTTATCAGGCCAAGCTATGTTATTGGCGGGCAACGCATGCGGATTGTTATAAATGATGAGGAACTGGAAAAAGGTATTTTAAGTCTTATCAAACATTTACCGGGCAATAAAATTTTAATCGATCATTTTTTAGATCGTTGCCAGGAAGCGGAAATTGATGCCATTTTTGATGGAGTAGATTTTCACATTATGGGGGTGATGGAACACATTGAGCCGGCAGGAATTCATAGCGGTGACAGCAATGCCGTATTGCCGCAATTCAATCTCTCCCCATTGATTGTACATACCATGGAAGAGTATGCCGAAAAAATTGCCCGTAACTTAAATATCCGTGGCCTTATCAATATTCAATTTGCCATAAAAGACGGCAATGTATTTGTAATAGAAGCCAACCCAAGGGCCAGCCGTACCACACCGTTTATTGCAAAAGCTTATAAAATACCTTACCTTAATATTGCTACTAAAATAATGATGGGAGTAGCCATGCTCAAGGACTTTACTTTTGAGAAAAAGATGACGGGCTTTGCCATTAAAGAACCGGTATTTTCTTTCAATAAATTCCCCGGTGTAAATAAAGAACTTGGCCCGGAAATGAAGAGTACCGGCGAAGCAATCCGGTTTATTAAAGACCTGAAAGATCCTTATTTCAGGCAGTTGTACAAGGAACGCAGTATGCATTTGAGTAAATAAAAAAATTATTTTCCTTCTAAGCATTAAAATTTTGTATTATTATCTTGAAATGAAATGAAAACAAACTGACCAGCTGATATATCTGCTAAGTTTGTGCCTAAACATCCTCAAATAATAGCAATTTTTTTATGCCGGCAAAGTTCCAGATACCCGTTTGGAAAACAGCTCCTTGCTTTCAACTGCTTTTACCGTTGGTTGCCGGTATTATTTTGCAATGGTATGCACAGCCGCAATTACAATTAGTTATTGCAAATCTTGTTTGCTTTGCCACATCCTATTGGTTGTTTAGTAAACTACCAGCTGCAGTAAAATTTAAGTTGCATTTTATCAACGGCATATTTATGCAGTTGATAATAATAAGCATTGCAATGTTAGTTACCTGGCAAAAAGACAGCAGGCATCACAGCAATTGGTATGGTCAATATTATTCAAAAGGCGACTACCTCGTGGCCACCATCAGCGAGCCATTAATTGAAAAGGCTAAATCGTATAAAGCAGATGTTTTTATAGAGCAACTTATTCGAAATGATAGCGCCATCCAGGGCCAGGGAAAATTATTACTCTACTTTTCCAAAGACAGCATCCCCAACAGCCTCCAGTATGGCGACCAAATTCTTATCCATAAAAACCTGCAGGAAATAAAAAACTCCGGAAACCCGGGCGCATTTAATTACCAACGCTACGCCGCCTTTCAGCAAACTTTTCACAATGCCTATTTAAAACCAACAGACTGGGTAAAGCTGCCCGGTAAAAACATTAATCAATTTAAACAGTTTATCTATACCGCAAGAGCATACATATTATCAATTTTACAAAAAAATGTAAGTGGTAATAAAGATGAACTTGGCATTGCAGAAGCCCTGTTGATTGGCTACACTAACGATCTTGATAAAGACCTGGTGCAGGCATACAGCAATACCGGCGTGGTACACATTATTGCCATCTCTGGCATGCACCTGGGTTTAATTTATGTTATGTTGGTATGGTTGTTTAAAAGAATTCCCCTTATCAATCAATCAAAAATTGTACAGGTGATTTTGATATTAAGTTGCCTGTGGTTATTTTCTTTACTTACCGGTGCTTCCGCATCTGTATGCAGGGCAGCAGTGATGTTTACCTTTATAACGGTAGGTAAAAATATCGGACGACAATCTTCAATTTACAATTCGCTGGCGGCCTCTGCATTTGTAATGCTTTGCTACAATCCCTATTACTTGTGGGATGTTGGATTCCAGCTAAGTTACCTTGCTGTGGTAGGGATAGTTGCATTTCAAAAACCCATTTACAATTGGTTTTACATCAAAAACCAATACCTGGACCAGGTATGGAAACTGGCAGCTATTTCGTTAGCTGCACAAACACTTACGTTTCCCATCTGCATTTATTATTTTCACCAGTTTCCTAATTTATTTTTATTGACCAATATTATTGCAGTGCCATTATCGAGTGTGATATTGTATGCAACTATTGCGTTAATTGCTTTAAGCCCCGTGCCCTACCTTGGGTTTTATTTAGGCAAATTGGTTAACGGCCTGGTATGGCTGATGAATCAAATTATTTTACAAATCAATAATTTCCCTTACACTGTTTGGGATAAAATTCCGGCCACCATTGTTACCACCTGGTTGTTGTATTTTGTTGTTATTGGTGCCAGTTGCTGGCTGCTACAGAAAAATAAAAACTGGTTTAAATTTTCAATTATTTCATTGCTGGCTTTTGTAGCAATGCATACCTATAACAACTGGCAAATTAATAACCAGCAGCAATTGATTGTTTACAATGTACCACAACACAGGGCGATAGATTTTATTAAAGGAAATAATTACCAGTTTATAGGCGATAGTATTTTGCTGCAGGATGGCGTATTGCAAAACTTTCACCTTAAACCCGGTAGAATTGCGTTGCAATTAAACAACCGCATTGATACACTCTCCACCAATATTGCTACAACAAACTTTTTTCAATTCGGCAATAAAAAAATGCTGCTGATTGATCGTGCCATCAATTTTGAAAAACCCTCCCAAAAAATTGATTTGGATTATATCGTCATCTCCAAAAGCCCGAGGCTGTATATTCCGAAACTTGCGGAGGTTTTTAACTGCAGACAATATGTATTTGATGCCTCTAACAGTTTGTGGAAAATTGAAAAATGGCAAAAAGATTGCGAACAACTACATTTGCAACATTATTCAATACCAAAGCAGGGCGCTTTTATTACGGCTATTGACTAAGCAACTTTTATCTGATTTATAAACTTAAATAGCACCGCCGGCAGCGGAACAGGCATGAAAAAAATTCAATCAGCATTAATCTCTGTTTTTTATAAAGATGGTCTCGAAAATATTGTTAAGCAACTGCAGCAACTAGGTATTACCATTTATTCTACCGGCGGCACACAAAAGTTTATAGAAGATTTGCAGGTTCCCTGTATTGCTGTTGAATCGCTTACCAGCTATCCCTCCATATTGGGCGGCAGGGTTAAAACCCTGCATCCATCAGTATTTGGTGGCATTTTAGGTAAAAGAGATGATGCACAGCATGTAGCTGAAATGACACAATACCATATACCTGAGCTTGACCTGGTGATTGTGGATTTATATCCTTTTGAAGAAACCGTAGCATCCACTACCGATGAAGCCCTGATAATAGAAAAGATTGATATTGGCGGGCCCAGCATGATTAGAGCTGCGGCCAAAAACCATCTGGATGTAGTAGTGGTGGCGGCCAAAAAAGACTATGCATTGCTGGAAGAAATACTGGTTAGTCAAAACGGTGAAACATCTTTGGAACAAAGACGAGCATTTGCTATCAAGGCATTTGATGTATGCACCGGCTACGATTTAGCCATCTCTAATTATTTCAATCAAACCGAATTTATAAACCCGTTTACACAGGAAAAATCCGTACTCCGTTACGGCGAAAACCCACACCAGCAAGGCGTTTTCTACGGCAACCTGCATCAAATATTTGATAAACTACATGGCAAGGAATTATCCTATAATAATTTAGTAGATGTGGATGCAGCCGTACAGTTATCAGCAGATATAGCCTCCCCCAACCCCTCCAAAGGAGGGGCTTTGGAAGAGTCTGCTAATAAAGAAGAGACTTTTGATAATCAGAGTATAAAAGTCCCCTCCCTTGGAGGGGATTTAGGGGAGGCCTTTTTTGCCATCCTCAAACACACCAATGTTTGTGGCGTAGCCATCAGGCCAACCATAAAAGAAGCCTGGGATGCAGCCCTTGCCGGAGATCCGGAAAGCGCTTTTGGCGGCGTATTAATAACCAATAAAACAGTAGAGGTGGCCACCGCCAACGCCATCAACGAAATATTTTTTGAAGTATTAATTGCACCTGCCTATGATGAAGCGGCACTTGCTATTTTGCAAACCAAAAAGAACCGCATTCTGTTGCGTCAAAAAGCAGGCCTCACTACTACGCAGCAGTTTAAATCGGTACTCAATGGGTTGCTTACCCAACAAAACGACGTGGGCAATTATACAGAGTGGAAAGAAACCGGCGGCAGAGCAAGCACCGCTGCAGAAAAAGAAGACCTTGTTTTTGGTAATATCATCGCCAAACATTTAAAAAGCAATTCCATTGCTTTGGTAAAAAACAAACAGTTAATAGGCAAGGGTTGCGGACAAACCAGCCGCATAGATTCGCTCCGTCAATCTATTGATAAAGCCTGTCATAATAATTTTGATTTAACCGGCGCAACACTCGCAAGCGATGCCTTTTTCCCTTTTGATGATTGCGTAAAAATTGCCCATGCAGCGGGAGTTACAGCCTTTATTCAGCCCGGTGGTTCCATCCGTGACAAAGATTCCATCGACTATTGCAAGGAGAACAATCTTGCCATGGTAATAACGGGCTTACGGCATTTTAAACATTAAATAAATCAGCTTTAACTTTAATCAGTTTTGAATAATACCGAGATTAAACCAAGCGGATATATTGCTTTAGCTACCACCAGTATTTTGTGGGGTACTACCTGGGTGGCCAGCAAAATTGCCGTGTCTCAAATGCCGGCTTTTCAAATGGCTTCCATCCGGCAATTTCTTGGTGGTATTTGCCTGGTGGTATTTTTTTTACTGTATAAAAAATTGCCGCTGCCCACTGCAAAACAATTTGCCTTATTGCTGGTAATGTCGTTGCTGATGTTTGTAGGTGCAAACGGATTAAGCACCTGGAGTCTTCAATATATTTCCACCGGTTTAAGTTCGTTAATAGGCGCCCTTTACCCTTTGAGTGTGGTGTTAATTGAGATGATCTTTTTTAAAAACCGCAACGTAACCATCCTCACTTTTATTGGATTGCTGTTGGGTATTGGCGGCGTAGGTATTGTGTTTTATGAAAATGTATTTGAGCATCATCCTCCCGGTTTTATTTTTGGTGTATTGCTTTCCATAGCTGCCATGT
>JANPNY010000479.1:0-3334 GCA_031427745.1 Chitinophagaceae bacterium
TGCGCCGCCATTTCTGGCCATTTTTAATCGACCATCGTAGTGGTCGATCGCAATAACCCGTTCAGCACCTAATAAAAAAGCGCTGCGAATAGCCATCTGCGTAACTGGTCCTGCGCCCCAAACAGCAACCGTGTCACCGCGTTTAATATTACAATTTTCTGCGGCCATATAACCCGTCGGAAAGATGTCACTTAAAAATAGAACTTTTTCATCTGGAACTCCGGCAGGAATAATTAAGGAATTTGTATCCGCATACGGCACCCGAATAAATTCGGCTTGTCCGCCAGCATAGCCACCGTTCATATGTGAAAAACCAAACGCTGCTGCACCTGCTTGACCGTACAGTTTGTCTGCAGCAATTGCATTAGGGTTTGAATTATCGCAGGCAGAATATTCTTCGTCTTTGCAGTGATGGCAACTGCCACAACCAATATCAAACGGAATGACAATTTTGTCGCCAACTTTGATTTTTTTCACCATGGGACCGATTTCTACCACTTCCCCCATGGTTTCGTGATATTGGCTGCAACTATTGTAAGATTACTGGTTGCACTTACTACAGAATTGGGTAACGATGAAGTATATTATCGCCTCTATGCCGATCCGCTACAATGGAATTATTTTGACCATCCGCCCATGGTTGGCTGGCTTATAAGGCTTACTACTTTTAATTTATGGTTTGATAACGGACTAACCATCCGGCTGGGCGCTATTATTTGCGGTGCATGGGCCACCTGGCTTATGTATCTATGCGGCAAACGCTTGTCGGGTGCCTATACCGGGTTTTTAGCTGCAGCATTATATACCGCTACTATTTATGGCAGCATCATTGCGGGTACTTTTATTTTACCCGATTCGCCACAAATGGTATGCTGGATTGCAGCACTTTACTTTTTGATAAAAATTACAGAATCTAAAGTAATTACAAACAAAACCAGTAATGATATTTTATGGTTTGGGTTAATTACCGGTATAGGAATGCTCTGTAAAGTTCATACCATTTTTTTATGGTTTGGGCTAGTGCTGTACGTTATTATTTATAATCGTAGCTGGTTTAAAAATTGGGTTTTGTATTTAGCTGCGGGGATTACAATGCTGTTTATTTTGCCCATCGTTATCTGGAACATCCAAAATGATTTTATCACATTTTTCTTTCATGGAAAAAGAGTTAATGTTGCAGAAGGCGGGTTGCATTTTGGAAGCTTATTTTCATTTATTGGAGGACAGATTTTTTATTGTAACCCCATTGTATTCTTTACCATTTTATATGCACTGTGGCACCGGCACTTTGGCATAAAACAGGCACAGAAAAAAATTTTATTGCTTGTATCGTTACCCTTAATATTTATTGCTACAGGCGTTTCTTTATTTAAAGACTTGCTGCCACACTGGACCGGGCCTGCATTTGCGTCGTTACTGGTACTTACTGCTGCATACTTTGCCAGAATCAGGATCTCTTCGTTTAAAAGGAGATTGATGCCCGTGAGTTTTTCAATAGCTAATGGTTTGGTACTGTTAATTGTTGTGGCAGGGATGGTAATAATTAATTTTTTACCGGGCACGTTTGGTAAGCAAGATGCGTTAAAAAAAGGGGAAGATGATTTTACACTTGATATGTATGGATGGAGAAAATTTGCCCCGGTATTCGATAGTATCTACTACAGCACCCATAGCAAAAACGAAGCACCCAATCAAACAATTATTTTAACGAATAAATGGTTTCCATCTGCACATATTGACTTTTATGTTGGCCGCCCACTACACCTGCAAACGGTAGCTGTGGGTGCAATTGAAGATATACACCAATATCATTGGCTAAACGAGCAGCGTGCTGTATTGCCAGATAGCATGGAAGTATACATCATTATTCCCTCCAACTATTATTTTGATTTACAGAAAAGCAGTATTGTACAAAACAGCCAGCCAATACATATTGACACCATTCTGCAAAACCGCAGCGGTAAAGAAGCAAGGAAATTTTATGTGTATCGTTTTAAAAAAGACAGGTATAATTTAAAAGACGTTTTGCACTAATCTTTTTTACTTCTTAGTGTAAAGCCAAAAGTGGTACCAACATCAATTGCACTGCGTACATGAATTACCTGCCTGTGCGCCTCTATAATGTGTTTGCAGATTGCAAGTCCTAATCCGCTACCGCCTACGTTTCTGCTTCGGGCTGTATCAGTTCTGTAAAAGCGTTCAAAAATCCTTCCCAGGTGTTCTTCGGCAATACCAGCACCATCATCGCTGATTTCTATTAATATTTTTTTACCGTCTATTTTGTAAGCACTGGCTTCTATTAAGCCGTTTTGTTTACCATATTTTATGGCGTTGTCAACAAGGTTAATTAATACCTGCCTTATTTTTTCCTTATCAGCATTTACAGTTAATGGAACTTCACAACCCTTTTTTATCGTAAGCCGTATTTGTTTAACCTCGGCCTTTAGTGCCAATGAATCATACACCTCTTTTACCAAATCCTGTATCACAAAGTTTTCTGTGTACAGCAATTGCTCGCCGCCCTCTAACCGAGAAATTTCATCCAGGTCATCTACCAGGTTTACAAGCCGGTCAACATTGCGGGAAGTGCTGCTTAAAAATTTTTTATTAACCGTGGGATTTTCCAATGCACCATTTAACAATGTATCAACATAGCCCTGTATAGCAAAAATGGGCGTCTTTAATTCGTGCGATAAATTTTGGAGAAACTCTTTACGATAAATTTCATTTTGCTGCAACACTTCAATTTCTGTTCCTTTTTGCCGGGCCCATTTTTCTACATCTTCTCTTACTTCGTCAATACTTTTTTGGGGCAAAATATTTTTGTAATAAAATTCCTCTCGTTTACTGGCCTTTGTTTGATAAATCAGTTTGTATATCAATTTTATTTTTCGATACACAAATTGTTGCACCATAAATAAAATTAATCCGAAAGATCCGAGAAAAACAATGAAGAAAGAAATTAATGCAACCCAAAAAACAGGCTCAAAATAGTAAATACCTGCACTAATTGGTACTGCAATTATAAGAGCGGTAGTGGCGGATAATTGTTGAGGAGAAAGATTTTTGGCTGAGAACATTCCGTTAAATGATAAATTAATTTTACACTAAGGTACAGTCTTCATCATTTATCAACTGGAATAACAGTTACTATATTTCAAACTTGTACCCTACTCCTTTTACAGTGGTTATACAATCATGCGGTGACCGTCAACGGGACCCTGCCCGGACCCATCATTCGCCTCAAGGAAGGTCAGCGGGTCCGGCTCGCAGTTACCAACACACTGCAGGAAGATTCGTCGATTCACTGGCATGGGATTCTACTGCCCTTCCA
>JANPNY010000480.1:0-13896 GCA_031427745.1 Chitinophagaceae bacterium
TGCGGCTTGACGTTGTATCAATGGGCATTTTATCGCTATCAACTTCAGCCGGGCAGGACAAGCATCGCTGGGCTTTTGTTTGTTACCTTTTACTTTTTTATCTTTAATCATCAGCGGTTCCGGGCAGGACGAGCAATGAATGCCACACCTGCAGCAATACCTAATCGTTGTGCGTTATGGTACAGTCTCGTCGGGGAACTGAGATAATTTAACTGTATAAGAGTGCAGGCAAAAAAAACCTTAAAACCTTCTTTCTGTCGGGCTACAAAATTCCTTCGTCACTAATGTCAGTATTCTGGTCTCAATATTTTTTATACTGTTTTGGTTCATGAATAATTATACGAAAGCTTATGCAGGAACAGGGAAGATTATATTGACGCCACAAACAATTTATAATTGGCAACAATTCTTTTAATTTTTTGTACATCATCCTATATGTAATTGTTCTAACTTTAGTAAAATAATTTTTCATGAAAGAATATAAATGGATCATGTTTCTTTTGCTTCCATGCATTGTAACACTTGGTTTAACAAACCCATTTTATAAAAAGAATGAATGGAAACCTTTGTTCAATGGCAAAGATTTTAGCGGCTGGGAGACTTACCTGGCTCCACCCCTTGATGATAAAGGAAAAGAGCTGAGTAATATACCTGTTGGACTGAATAATGATCCCAACCATGTTTTTAGTATAGTGAATGAAGGCGGAAAGAAAATTATTCGCATTTCAGGACAGGATTGGGGAGGAATATCAACTATAAAAGAATACGACAATTTTCATTTGCGACTAATGTTTAAATGGGGATCATTAACATGGGGACAAAAGAAGGGAAAGAAAAAAGACAGCGGGCTGCTCTACTTTGCCGTAGGTAAGCATGGAGCAGATTATGGAGCATGGATGCGTAGCCAGGAATTTCAAATACAGGAAGGAGATTGCGGCGACTATTGGGGGGTGGCAGGTGGCATGGAAGACATTAGGGCAATGAAAAAATCAGACAGCGAGTATGTTTACAATTCTGCGGGACAGTTATATACTTTCAGTGCAAACGGCAACGTGGGAAGACGTTGCATAAAAGGATCGGATGCGGAGAAGCCTTCCGGTGAGTGGAACATGCTTGATCTGTATTGTCATGGCGATACAAGTGTACATGTGATAAATGGAAAAGTAATGATGGTGTTAACTCATTCTCAGCAAATGGATAATGGGCAAGCCCATCCGCTTGCAAAGGGTAAACTACAGATACAATCTGAAGGTGCAGAAGTTTATTACAAGGATATTATGATCAGGTCAATTGATGCAATGCCGGCAGGACTGCTAAAATGATTATTATATTTTTCCCAGTAACGTCTTTCAAAAAGCCATTAAGCAGAGCCGAGGACGTTGCGTCAGCTAAAAAAGTTCTCCGTTTTTGTACCTTTATATTATGCCAGTAAAAAGGACTATCCCTTAAAACAGCGGAATATTTTTTTCCAGCTACGTCTCACAACGATGCATTGAGCACAACCGAGCACATTGGGTTCCTTATTTTCCCTTTGAAATCGCAAGCCCTTTTTTAGGCAAAAAAACTTAAATTTGGATCATGAAAATTGCAGTCCAATATGTCAATGATAGTTCTGGCAAAACCCAATCTGTTCAAATACCACTAACCGACTGGGAAAAGCTGATGTCTAAGCTGAAGAAATACGAACAAACCATTAAAATTAAGACAGATCTCAAAGATGCATTTAAAGAAGTTGCGCTGCTGAGAAAATCAAAAGTAAAAAAGCAATCATTAAACGATTTTCTTAAGGAGCTAAAGCATTATACCAATTGAGAAATTTAAGAAAGAAGCCAAAAGACTCGTAAAAAAATATCCTTCGCTCAAAAAGGAATTAAGTGAACTCACATCAGTTTTAGAAAGCAACCCAACTGCAGGCACATCATTAGGCAATAATGCTTACAAAATAAGAATTTCCATAAAAAGTAAAGGTGCTGGTAAAAGCGGTGGTGCAAGAGTAATAACCTATGTAGTTATGGAGAACGAAGAAATATATTTACTTACCATTTATGACAAAGGAGAACTCGATACAATAGTTGACAATACACTCCGTAAAATCATCAGAGATATTAGAGCTAAGAAGTAAAACATCTTTTTCCAAGCAACATCACTCAACAAGCTATTAAGCCGAGCCGAGGGCAGTTGCGTTGCTTAAAAAATTTCTTCGTTTTGTACATACCCTTGATATTGCAAAACCCATAGCTACACTGAGGTTTCGATAGAATTACTAACGTTGCTGACAAATCATAATTAAATGAAGTGACCGTAAACTGCCATTTCATTTTAATTTTGCAGGCCTTACTCTAATAGATTAATTTGGCTGTGTTTATAATATATTCTATGCTATTCAGTCCCAAAAAATAGATATAATGTAATAAATAATTGTTAGAAGCTATTAGGTAGAAAATTTTTAAAGTTATTTTCAGTTTACTATTAATAAGCTTCTACAAAGTTTTATGCCATGTGGCAATCCAATATATTCAATAAACAATTAGGTTCTATCCTTTATAAAATCATAATCCATTTTCTATATGAAATTGAAATCACCTAATTGCAATAAATATAATTCTTTCATTTCCTGGGTGTGTATTTTGGTTGTTTGTACAGGTATTTTAGTTGCAATTGGATGGATGCTGGATATAAAAATATTGAAAACGATTCAGCACAATTATCCTCCCATGAAGTTAAATACCGCTGTGGGTTTTATCCTGTTGGGTTTATCCTTGTTTATTTGCGTAAAAAATCCGGGAGCTAGATGGGTGTTGTTTGGTAAGGTTATTTCCTTTGTAGTGGCTATAATGGGTGCAGTTACTTTTTCGCAGGAACTGTTCAATTATGATGCAGGAATTGACCAATTACTAAAAAAGGATTACGGCCAAACAGGCATCGATGCTATCTATCAAAGCAGGATGTCTGGTGCCGCCGCAATTAGTTTTGTTATTTGCGGAATGTATCTAATTTCTTTTGATGTCAAAAACAAATTGTTTCGTTTAGCGGCTCATTGGTTACTACACCTGGTTACAATCATCTCATTTATCGCCATTGTGGGATATCTCTTTGATGTTCCGGTTTTTTATAAGCTCAGTTTTATTACGCCTATGGCGTTGCACACTTCTGTACTCTTTTTCCTTTTCTCCATTGCCGCCTCCCTAATGCACTCATCAATTGGAATCACAGGATTATTTACCAACATGGGCATTGGAAATGTTATGGCGAACAAAATATTTTTTCAGTTGGCTATCGCTGTTTTAGTGCTGGGCTATTTCAGGATTTTAGCTCATCGCTACGAACTGATTAACGTTGAGTTAGGCATTGCCTTGCATTCAATTTCTTTTATTTTGGTAAGCCTGGTATTGATTGGCCTGGTATCAAAAAAACTGAATGCAATTAATGAAAAGAAACTGGAAGCAGAAGATAGTTTGTCGAAATTAACAACCTTTCTTAATGCTACACCCGATCCAATAATTATTGTAGACAGTGAAGGTATTATCAAACTTGCAAATGACGAAGCCGAAAGGCATTTTGGTTATGAAAAAAAAGCCTTGATCGGTCAACCTATTAATTTGCTTATTCCCGGGCGGTTTACAGTTGGCTACAAAGGGCAGATGTTCGAATTACTTAGTGCAATCCGGCAGGGAACAATCAGTTCAGGTGCAGACATGTATGCTTTACGAAAGAATGGGAAAGAATTTCCGGTTGAAATTACTACCAGTCCGGTTGAAACAACAGATGGGTTATTTATATCCGCCGCCATCAGGGATATATCAGAACGCAAAAGGCAGGAAAAAGAAATAAAGGAGATGGCGAAAATCATTGCCAACTCTTCCAACGCTATTTTCAGCAGGGATCTTTCAGGGAAAATTCTAAGCTGGAACAACGGTGCGAAAGAATTAACAGGATATAACGCACAGGAAATGATTGGTAGAAATGTATCCCTGTTATTTCCGCACGAACCTTTAGATGAAGTAATAACACAAGCCAATAGAATTTTAGATAATCAATATATTAATCAACATGAAACTAGTATTGCAAAAAAAGATGGAACAGTTGCTACGGTATCAATTACAACTTCCCCAATATTGGATGATAAGGAGAGCGTTATTGCTGTATCACTAATTGTACGGGACATTACCGAACATAAAGCTGCCCAAATTTTGCAAAAAGAAAGCAGTGAACGCAATAAGTTTTTTATTCAGCAAGCACCCCATGCATTAGCAATGTTCGATACGGATATGCGTTACCTGGCGGCTTCCAAAAAGTGGTTGCAGGATTATGGTTTAAGCGGAAAGGATATTATAAGTCATTCCCACTATGAAATATTTCCAGAAATAGGGGATGACTGGAAGGCAATACACCAGGCTTGTTTAAAGGGTGAAATTAATCAATGTGATGAGGCTGAATTTATACGTGCCGATGGAAGCAGCCAATGGATTACATGGGATGTAAGACCATGGTATATTACCGAAGAAAGTATTGGCGGAATATTGATGTACACGGCTGATATTACTTTGGTTAAGCAAAAAGAACAGGATAAAAGAAAAGTAGAAGCAATTTTAGACAAGACAAGTGAAGTTGCCCGTATTGGTACCTGGGAGTTTGATATACTAAAAAACAAAATAACCTGGAGTAATATAATTAAAGAAATACACGAAGTTGGAATTGATTATGAACCCGAATTACACTCAGCAATCAATTTTTTCAGGGAAGGAGCAAGTAGAGAGAAAATAGAAAATGCTGTGCAGGAGGCGATTAAAAATGGAACCACCTACGATCTGGAAATAGAACTTGTTACCGCTAAGTGCAATATAATTTGGGTAAGGGCGATAGGGCAGGCGGAGTTTAAAAACGGTGTATGCCAACGATTATATGGTATTTTTCAGGATGTTGATGAAACAATTAAATCACGGCAGACTTTACAAAAGTTAAACGGCGAATTAAGCACCCTGTTAAATGCGGGTTATGTTTCAATTATCGGCACCGACAACAATGGCCTGATAACACATTTTAATAAAGGTGCAGAAATAATGTTGCAATATGCCGCTTCGGAAATGATTGGTATTCAATCGCCGGAAATCATTCACCTTAAGGATGAAATAGTAAAGAGAGGAAATGAACTAAGCGAACGCTATGGCCTGCCTATCAGTGGGTTTGATGCTTTTGTGGAAAAGGCGAGAAGGGAAAGCTTTGATTCAAAAGAATGGACCTATGTACGAAAAGATGGCTATGCATTTCCCGTACAGTTGGTGGTAACTGCTATACGAAATAAGCTGGGTGAAACTATTGGCTTTATAGGAGTTGCTACCGACATTAGCAACATCAAAAACGCAGAAAAAAAACTCCAAGAATCCAACGAATCTATTAAGACAATCAACCGGCAACTGAATCAAAAAAATGACGAACTGGAGCAGTTTGCATTTTTGGCTGCGCATGATTTGCAGGAACCCTTGCGTATGATATCCAGTTTTTTATCGTTACTCGAACAAAAATACGCTGCCCTGTTGGACGATAAAGGAAGGCAGTACATTCGCTATTCGGTAGATGGTGCTTTGAGAATGCGTGACCTAATCAGGGATATACTGGACTTTTCAAAATCTGGTACGGTAAACAATGTAGAACTTAATTTAAACAAACTGGTACAGGGTATTGCCATTGATTATAAGAATGACGAAAAATACCAGTCTGCAATCATTGAAGTGGATGCACTTCCTGTAATAAATGCTGATGCTACTGGCATGCAGCAATTGTTTACCAATATAATAGGTAACGGCCTTAAATACCAGCCTCCGGGCAATGTGCCGGTAATAAAAGTAACTGCTAAAGAATTAAATGATAAATGGCTTTTTAAAATTGCAGATAATGGTATTGGTATTGATCCCAAACAGTATGATAAAGTGTTTGCAATATTTAAGCGACTGCATTCCAAATCCACTTACGCCGGAACTGGAATCGGGCTGGCTACTTGTAAAAAAATTGTAGGTTTATATAATGGTGATATCTGGATAGAAGCTAACGAAGGTAATGGTTCAGTTTTTTGCTTTACTATATCCGGTTAAAATGATAACTTTATTGAATATTTTATAAAATAATATGAAAGGACTCCATATTTTAATGATAGATGACAGCGAGCAGGATACAATACTTATTGGCGAAGCATTGAATGGTTCAGGTATAGTGCAGTCGTTAGGGGCTGTAATCAACGGAGAGGAAGCATTGAAATATTTGAGAAAGGAGCCTCCTTACCAGGACAAAACCTTACCCGACCTAATACTGCTGGATATCAACATGCCAGTAATGGACGGGCATGAAACGCTGGTACAAATTAAATCAGATGACCGGCTAAAACACATTCCGGTAATAATGCTTACCACCTCATCTGCTTACAATGATATCAAGAAGGCTTACCAACAATATTCAAACTCTTACATTGTAAAGCCCTACGAAATTGTAGATCTTAATAGTATTGTAGAAACAATCAAGAATTATTGGTTAAATACAGTAAGATTAACCCATTAAATAATCAAAAATTTACGCCATTTGTTTACATAGCCTTTAATAGGTAAAGTATTTCCACTGCCGTGATTCGTGACCGCAAGAACCACTCATTTCCCAGCAACATCTTTCAATATGCCATTAAGCCGAACCGGGGAAGTTGCGTCGCTAAAAAAATTTCACCGATTTTGTACCTTATATTATGCCAACAAAAAGGACTATCCTTTGTAACAGCGGATTTTTTTTTCGTTTGGCGCCAACCTCCCGGAACCATACGACTTCTAATAAAAATCCTTAAATTTGAAACATGCAAGTTCAAGTAGATATCGAATTTGACCAACTGGTGAAAATAGCTAAAAAGCTGCCGGCCAAACAATGGACAAAATTAAAGGCCGAAGTTGAGTCGAAAGTAATAACCACCGACAAAGACCGAAAAGAGTTTAAGAAATTACTTTTAAGTGGCCCTGTTTTTTCTAAAAAGCAACTTGAAAAAATTGCTGAGACACGAAAAGCAATTAACCAATGGCGGACAAAATAGTTCTTGCTGATACCTCTATACTGATCGATTATTTTCGAAAAACTGATAAAAGTAACTCGTCATTGGTTTCGTTGCTCGAGCAGGGTTATGATTTTGCAATCTCAGCTATTTCGTATTACGAGATTTATTCCGGCACTACACCGGCACAACTTCCATTTTGGCAGGATTTATTAAAACAAACTACAGTTTTAGCTTTCAGCCAAAATATTGCTCAGATAGCTGTAGATATAAATGATGAGCTGAAGAAAAAAAGAAAGCAAATTGATATGGCTGATCTTTTCATTGCCGCCACGGCTATTACTCACAACCTACCAATTGCTACTTTAAATAGAAGGCATTTTGAACGAATAGATAGTTTAAATATCATGGAATAAGGCGAATGATGAACATGCATTTTTTGTGCAATTGGTTTCCCAACAACGCCTTACAACGAGCTATTCTTTCCCCAGCAACATTTCTCAATAAGCCATTAAGCCGAGCCGAGGACGTTGCGTTGCTGGGAGAAGAAAATTAAGAATGGTTAATAACTCAGTTGACCTTGCAGACTTAAGAATTCCACCTTCCAACAGACTTGAAAAATTATCAGGAAAATTGAAAGACTTCTATAGTATTCGGATAAATGATCAATGGAGAATAATATTTAAATGGAGTTCCGGTAATGCTTTTGAAGTTGAAATAATTGACTATCATTAAACAAAGCAAAATGACAAAGCTTAAAAATATACATCCGGGAGAAGTGCTGCTTGAAGAGTTCCTTTTACCATTAAATATTACTGCATACAGACTTGCAAAAGATGTTGAAATACCTCAGACACGTGTTTCTGAAATCATTAAAGGGAATCGGCCAATTACTGCCGACACTGCTCTTAGATTCAGCCGGTATTTTGGAAACTCTGCTAAATTCTGGCTTGGTATGCAAGACGATTTTGATATTGAGGAGGAGCTTTCAAATAAAGGCTCTTCCATTAAATCCATCAAAACATTCAGCCCCATGTAGCATAACGGCACCCGGCAAAAGTATTGCTGTCAAGCGTGGCAGGATAATGAAACTCCAACAGTTTGCATCGCTGTACTTTTGTTTCGGCTCGATGTTAATAATTTACCTTTTTATACAACAACCGTTTTTTATAAAAAGCTATAGTAGAATATCTTAACTAATTGTCCAGATTTCGTTACCTCTCAGTAGTTTATCCAGGTCGCCTTTTCCCTTCTTAGCAATAACTTCTTCAATTTGCATGGTCATTCCGTCTTCGTAACACGCCCTGTCAGTTTCATAAAACACGCCAAACGGCCTTGGTAAATGTCCAGCCAGTCTTGGATCGTCAAACATGCGGATAAGAATCTGTGCCTTATAAAAATCTTTATCATCATGCACCCATAAATCTTCCAGCGCAGCATCTTTGCCAATTTCAACAATCACAGGTTTAAAACCATCCAGTTTAATGCCCTTATTTTGCGTAGCACCAAAAACCAGCGGTTTGCCTTGTTCTAAAAACAACACTTCTTCCGGCTTGCTACCTTTTTCTGTAAATATCTCAAAAGCACCATCATTAAAAATATTGCAGTTTTGATAAATCTCTAAAAACGATGAGCCTTTGTGTGCCTGCGCCCTCAGCAACATGGCTTGCAGGTGCTTGGGGTCCCGGTCCATTGTTCTGGCTATAAAACTTGCATCTGCCCCCATTGCCAATGCCAACGGGTTAAACGGATGATCGATACTTCCAAAGGGAGAGCTTTTGGTTATTTTATTTTCTTCGGAGGTAGGGGAATATTGCCCCTTGGTGAGTCCGTAAATCTGGTTATTAAATAGTAAAATATTTACATCAAAATTTCTGCGCAGCAAATGAATGGTATGGTTACCGCCAATGCTCAGGCCGTCCCCATCGCCGGTTACAATCCACACACTCAGCTCTGGCCGGGCAGCTTTTAAGCCGCTCGCTACGGCAGTTGCCCTGCCATGTATGCTGTGCATTCCATAAGTGTTCATGTAATATGGAAAACGGCTGCTACAGCCAATGCCACTAACTATTACAATATTTTCCTTTGGAATGCCAAGGGTAGGCATAATTTTTTGCACTTGTGCTAATATAGAATAATCACCGCAACCGGGGCACCAGCGAACTTCCTGGTCGGTTACAAAATCTTTTGAAGTTAAGGGTACCGTTGTAGGTAAGGAAGCAATCTCAGCCATGTTGATTCTTATTAATTATTTAATGTAAGATTAGCCTTTTGCTGAAGCTTGCCAAAACAAAAGGTTGTACAAAAGTAAAACACAATCAGTTAGTAAAACACATCGTTTCAAATTATTTGGGTACGTCCATAAAAACAGGCAACCAACGTGCAACACTTATCTTTGCAACATGTTAAAAAATACTTTACTAAAAGCAACTGAAGCAGGTGCCAAAGAACTGATGCGTTTTTTTAATACTGATTTTAAAATCACCAATAAAGAAGGCATCAATAATCCTGTTACAGAAGCTGATCATGCTGCTGAAAAAGCGATTTTTGGTATTATCCAAAACGATTTTCCCCATCATTTTATTTTGAGTGAAGAGGCGGGTGAAATAAAAATGGACAGTGAATATAAATGGATCATCGACCCGATAGATGGTACAATCAATTTTGCCAATGGCATCCCAATTTGCTGTGTAAGCATTGGGCTGGAACACAATGGTAAAATAATAATGGGTGCAGTTTATAATCCCTTGATGAGTGAATTCTTTTTTGCACAAACAGGGTTTGGCGCTTCGTTAAACGACAAAAAAATAACCATAAGTAATAAGACAAAAGTTGTTGACAGTTGCCTCGTTACGGGTTTCCCTTACACCTACCTCGATACTCCTAATGGCCCCTTGCAGGTGTTTGAAAAACTAATACGTAAAGGTGTTCCGGTAAGGCGTTTAGGAAGTGCGGCGTTGGATCTTTGCTGGGTAGCTGCCGGCAGGTTCGACGGTTTTTATGAACACAAATTGCAGGCATGGGACAGCGCTGCTGGCTTTTTAATTGTTGAAGAGGCGGGTGGTAAAGTAACTGATTTTAAAGGCAGTCCATATTCTGTATACCAACCAGGCATTGTAGCAACCAATGGAAAAATTCATGATGAATTGCTGGGCATTATTAACGGGGGAACCATTTAATCAAAATCACTTTTACTATTTATAAATTTCAATACTAATGAGCAACGAAAGAACAGAAATATCCTCACTGGGAGAGTTTGGCCTGATTGACCATCTTACAAAAAACAATGAAATAAGAAACGCCAGCACCCTGCTAAGTGTAGGTGATGATGCAGCGGTAATTGATAATTTTGGTAAGCAAACAGTGGTAACAACAGATATGCTGGTAGAAGGTATCCATTTTGATTTAATGTATACACCACTGAAGCATTTAGGCTATAAAAGTGTTGTAGTAAACCTCAGTGATATTTACGCCATGAACGCAACCCCTACTCATATTACTTTGAGTATTGCTTTTAGTAACCGCTTTAGCCTGGAAGCTTTAGACGAGTTTTATGAAGGCGTTTATGCTGCCTGCGAAAAATATGCTGTTGATTTGGTGGGTGGTGATACTACCTCTTCTCAAAAAGGTTTTATTATTTCTATTACAGCTATTGGTGAAGTTGCTCCCGATAAATACGTTAAAAGAAGTACTGCCAATAAAAGCGACCTGCTTTGTGTGAGTGGGTTTTTAGGTGCAGCTTTTTTAGGACTTACTATTCTTGAAAGAGAAAAGAAAGTTTATACAGAAACGGGCGTACAACCCGATTTGGAAAACCAGGCTTACATAGTAGGCAAACTATTAAAACCGGAGGCTCGAAAAGATATCATCGAATTTTTAGGAGATTCAGAAATAATGCCCACCTCCATGATTGATATCAGCGATGGACTAAGCAGCGAAATACTCCACATCTGCAAGCAAAGTAACCTTGGTTGTGTGCTGTACGAAGACAAAATTCCCATTAATGAAGAGGCAAGGCAATATGCCTATAAACTGGAACTTGATCCTACAGCTTGTGCCTTAAGTGGGGGCGAAGATTATGAACTTTTATTCACCATTGCACAGGCAGATTATGATAAACTGTTATTAAACGAACAAATAAGCGTAATAGGCTACATGACAGCACCTGAAGAAGGAAGCCATTTAATAACAAGGGGTGGTAACAAACATGCACTGGTAGCGCAGGGCTGGAATCATGTAACCAAATAAAGCGCAGCGACAGACTTAACTGCCTGACGCCATCTTTCCCATGTAACTGGCATTATCAATTTCAATAACCTTGGCCAACGGGGTATGACTTTCCATTTGTGCCAGTAATTGCTTTTTTATTTGAGCGTCGTGCAGGGAAGCAATGCCACAGGCTTTATCAAAATCGGTATGCATACCATATTTTTCTAAAATCGGGGGCACATTTTTCAAGTCGGGAAATACTAAAAATTCTTTCACGAAAAAATAAGTAGTACCATCTAGTACTTTGCTGTAGGCGGTGTAAACGTTTTGCATAAAGTTGTATTTACGTGATTAATAATTGAACGGTTTCAAAAATTTTAATTGGTATTTCTTTGATGGTTACATCAAATTACAATTTATCAGCGCATTGCAAAATCAATACAAAAACATCAACTTGTAAACAGGATATTGAATATCAAAATTCAAAATTCAAAAAACAATTAAAGGATAAAATTTAAAACGTGGCAGGCAAAAGGGGTATTAGTAGTAGGTGGCTATTTCGAAGGATTGGAAAGTGAGTAGGGATTAATTTCTTTGTATAATCGAATGTACAGCTTTATTTTGAATTGGGCGATACAATTTATGCTTCGGGTGGAATTAAAATTGTCGCAAGGGTTGCCAACCTTTTAAAAATTCTTTTTAACTTATAAATCTCTTTATGAAGGTTGGCAACCCTTTAATCCGCTGCGACAATTTTAAATGCACCCTATGCTTCGCTATATTTCAAATTTGCCAGCAATTACAATAATTCCGAATAACAAATTGGGAACGAACAAAGTTGGATACAAAACAAAATCCGGATTGATTGCCTCCTTGGGGCTCACAATCCGGAAAAATTTCTTAGCTTTTTTAACTCTATATCAAATTTTTCTCCACCAGGTATTCTGCAATTTGCACCGCATTGGTGGCAGCTCCTTTACGTAGGTTGTCACTTACAATCCAGCAGTTAAGTGTGTTGGGTTGAGTTTCGTCTCTTCTTATCCGGCCCACAAAAGTCTCGTCTTTTTCGTGCGCTGTAAGCGGCATCGGATAGATGAAGTTGGCAATATCATCCTGTACAATTACACCGGGGGCATTGCTCAATAAAGCCCTTAATTCAGCCAGGTCAAAATCGTTCTCAAACTCAATATTCACACTTTCGCTGTGGCCGCCCATTACAGGAATCCTCACCGTTGTTGCTGTAATTTTTATAGCATCATCCCCAATTATTTTTGTAGTTTCATTGGTCATCTTCATCTCTTCCTTGGTGTATCCGTTTTCAAGAAATACATCAATCTGCGGAATGGCATTTAAATCAATAGGATATTTATAAGCCATTTCGCCCTGTATACCTTTTCGCTCATTCATTAACTGGTCCACAGCTTTCACCCCGGTTCCGGTTACGCTTTGGTAGGTACTAACCACCACTCTTTTAATTTTGTATTTATCATGCAGCGGCTTTAATACTACCACCAGTTGAATGGTAGAGCAGTTAGGATTGGCAATAATTTTATCATCAGCAGTTAGCACATGGGCATTTACTTCCGGCACCACTAATTTCTTTGTAGGGTCCATTCTCCAGGCACTGGAGTTATCTATAACAGTAATACCTGCTGCTGCAAATAATGGAGCTAATTCTAATGAAGTGCCACCCCCGGCGGAAAAAATAGCAATGGCTGGCTTGGCAGCAATGGCATCCTGGTAGCCAACTACCGTAAATTCTTTTTCCTTAAACATCACTTTTTTACCAATAGATCTTTCAGATGCTACGGGTATAATTTCGGTAACCGGAAAATTTCTTTCTGCCAGCACCTGCAACATTTTGCTGCCCACAAGGCCAGTGGCGCCTACTACTGCTACTTTCATTTTTTTGTTTTATTGGTTATTAATAATTGATACTTTTTTAGTTACTGATTTCCACTTTACCTTTTCATCAACTAAGATGAGCAGTATAAGGGGGCAAAATAAAACCTTCCGTTTTTGCGGAAGGTTGAGTATTGGTACAATTCAATAAAGCACTCATCAACCTTCCGTTGCCGGATTGTGTTTGGTTGTCGTTTTTATTGAAATGGTTCGATTCATTGGTGCGAAAATAACCGAATATTACTAATCAACCAAACTGTTGTTTTTTATAAATTTGCTTTTCTCTTAAAGAAAAATATGGAGCCTTGTTGATTAAATATTGATGAAGGAATTTCAATATTTCTGAATGTTGTAAACAATCGATCGCCATCAAGGTCAAACTAACCCGGTTAATTTTATTTTTTAGATTCTTTTACTAATTTCCTTAAAATAACCCACTGCTTTAAAGCATCTCTTGCATCTACGGCGGGGTAGCCCATTACCTTGGCACCATCAGGCCAGTCGTTGATAACCCCGGAGTTGCCACCAACAGAAACACCGTTACCCAACGTAACATGATCATTAATGCGGGCACCTCCTCCAATAACTACACCGTCACCTAAAGTAACAGAACCAGCCAATCCACTGGCACCTGCCATAATACAACTACGGCCCATTTTACTATTGTGTCCAATTTGTATCAGGTTGTCAATTTTGCAACCGTCTCCCACAATGGTCGCACTAAACTTGCCCCTGTCCACACAACTGTTGGCTCCAATTTCTAC
>JANPNY010000481.1:0-8761 GCA_031427745.1 Chitinophagaceae bacterium
TATTGATTTATTCTACCTGCTCTTATTCAACCAACGAAAATGAAGCTAATGCAGATTGGCTGATTGAAACCATGCAAATGGAAAGCTGTCAATTGGCCATTGATAAAAGCTGGGGCATTGTAGAAACTCAATCAGATCGACACCATGCTTATGGTTACCGTTTTTACCCGGACAAAGTAAAAGGTGAAGGATTTTTTATCGCTGCATTTAAAAAAACAGGTAGCGGCAATACTACCGATAACAAACAATTATCGAAAAAATATGGGGACAAACTTAGTAAACCAGCCATTGAAGTTGTGAGCCCCTTTTTACAAAATCCAGCGGCTCATTATTATATTCAGCAAAGCGATGAGGCCTTTGCCGTACCCTTGCAGCTGGAAAATGACGTAGCCATAATCCAGTCTAATCTTTACATTAAAAAAGCTGGCATAAAGCTGGGGCAAATAATGAGGACTGAATTAATTCCCGATCATCAACTGGCGTTAAGCAATATTTTAAATACTTCATTACCTGCAATAGAAACAGATAATGAAACTGCTTTACAATATTTACGCCGGCAGGAAATTACAATTGACAGCCCCATAAAAGGCTGGGCATTAATTACCCACAAACAGCTCCCATTGGGCTGGATGAAGGTTTTGGCCAATCGCATCAACAATTATTATCCCAAAGAGTGGCGGATTCTTAACAAGTAATAGTGTCCGCAACAAATTTTTTTACCCATCTTTGCCAACGAGAAAATCTAAGAAAACATGAACCGTTTATTAATTATATTATTGCTGGCCCCGCTGTTAACTATTGCTCAAAAAAAGACTTTACTAGTTGAAGGAACATATCCCAACCTGTATCTTAATCACACAAGTGCGGCAAAAGAAAACTATTATAGCATTGGCAGGTTATACAATATCAGCCCCAAAGAAATTGCTCCATTTAATAAGTTAGCATTAGAAAAAGGACTTACCCTAAACCAGGTTATTAAAGTTCCACTAACAGCTTTTAATTTTTCACAGGCCAACGATGCTGCTGCAGACGAATCATTGGTACCAGTTTATCATACGGTGAAAGAAAAAGAAGGGTTGTATCATATTGCTACTACCTACAATAATCTGCCCGTAGCCACTTTAAAACAGTGGAACAATATTAAAGGCGATGCAGTAGGTAAAGGCACCAAACTAATAGTTGGTTACCTTAAAGTAAAAACAGCCTTATCCGGCTTTTCCGGCCAGGCAAAAATTGTTGCTCCTATTACAGTTGCTGTTGCACCAGCCCCGCCACCAGCAAAAGAAACCGTAAAGCCAGCTGTTGCTGCAGAACCATTACCAGTGGTAAAAAATCCGGTTAAAGAAAAAGCAGTTGTACCTGCACCGGTCAAAGAAAATGTGCCTGCTGTTGTTGTTGCAGATCCGGTAAAAAAAGAAACAACCCCTGCGGTAAAAAATATTCCTGCTACTGCTTCAACAACAGGCAGAAGTTTTAACAAGGCCTATTTTAAACCTGATTATGATAAACAAATAAAGCAAAGCAGCATCGTTACCGAAAATGGAAACGCAGCTACCTTTAAAAGCACCAGTGGTTGGGAAGATGGCAAATATTATTGCCTGCACAACACTGCCACTCCGGGCACTATTATAAAAATTACCAACACAACCACAGGCAAAACTGTGTATGCCAAAGTGCTGGATGTAATACCTGATATCAGGCAGAATAACGATTTGCTAATCCGCATCAGCAATGCAGCTTCAGAAGAATTGGGCGCAGGAGAAAACAAATTTTATTGTACGCTGGAGTATTCAAAGTAATAGTAAATAATACTGGTAAAAAAATAATAGTCAATAAAAAACTCCGCTGTTTGGCGGAGTTTTTTATTGACTATTATTACTAAGGCTTTATGGAAAAATACCTAATTCTACATAACTGTTGGCCACCTTATTAATGGCACTTACGTACGCTGCCGTGCGCATGTCCGGAATTTCAGGATTACTTTTCCACACCTGCATAATTTCGTGGGTAGCACTAATCATGGTTTCTTCCAGGCCACTATGCACCAGGTCTATTTCGTCTGCACCATGCATGATAAATGATTTTTCCTTCTCACTAACTTTCTTACCACTCAATTCTTCTATCTGTTCCAGTATACGGGTATTCATATTTTCAGAAAAACGTTTCTCCAATCTTCCATAGCGTACATGGCTGAGGTTTTTTAACCATTCAAAATAAGATACCGTTACACCACCTGCGTTCAGGTACATATCCGGAATAACAACCACCCCTTTTAACGCCAGTATATCATCTGCATCGGGAGTTAAAGGCCCGTTGGCAGCCTCTCCAATAATTTTTGCTTTAATACGGGGAGCGTTAGAGCTATTAATTACATTTTCAAGCGCCGCAGGAATTAAAATATCGCATTCTATTTCCAATGCGTCTTCACTCTTTTCCAGGTTTGTAGCACCCGGAAAATTAAGCAACGTTTTATTTTTTAGTTTATGCTGAAAAACTTCCTCCTCGTTTAATCCATCAGCATTGTAAATTGCACCGTTATATTCGGCTATGGCAATTACTTTAGCACCGTTTTCACGAAAAAATTTTGCGCTGTGATAACCCACATTTCCCAACCCCTGAACCACCACTGTTTTACCCTCAATGCCAATCGGCAATCCAAGCTTTTCCATAATATCCGGCATGTTACAAACTTCCCGTACACCAAAGAAAACACCCATACCGGTTGCTTCTTTACGCCCACGAACGCCGCCTAACGTAATAGGCTTGCCCGTTACGCAACCGGCCGCATCTATTTCGCCAGGCTTCAGCGACTGGTAAGTATCTACTATCCATGCCATCTCACGTTCACCCGTACCATAATCAGGTGCAGGAACATCAATACCCGGACCAATAAAATTTTTCTTCACCAACTCCGATGTGTACCTGCGGGTGATTTTTTCCAGTTCGTAAACACTGTAGTTGCTCGGGTTAATTTTAATGCCCCCTTTGGCGCCTCCAAAAGGAACATTTACAATAGCGCATTTATAAGTCATCAACGAAGCAAGGGCCATTACTTCATCTTCATTAACCGCTTCACTAAAGCGAATGCCACCTTTACAAGGTGTTTTGTGTTGCGAATGCTGCACCCGGTAGGCCTCAATAACTTCAATAGTACCATCATCTAATTTAACAGGAAAACGCATACTGTAAATACTGTTACATGCTTTTATTTGCTCCAGCAAACCCCTGTCCCATTTGGTAAATTTGGCTGCTTTGTCAAAACTTTTTTCTACACTTTGAAAAAAGCTGTACTCTTTTTGTGCTGACATAATCGTTCTTTTAATTTTAAGCAATCGTAAGTAAAAATATAGCAACTGGCAAGAAGCTAATATTATTGAATATTTAAATTTTTGGGGGTTCAGCTTTTGTGCTGCTATTAAGCTTCATTGGCGACGCTCCGTTCAGCTTTATATCTATCTGCAGCATTTCTGAATTATTGAATATTTAAAAGGAATCGTCCGGCGAAAACCGGTTACTCTTTTTCCAGTTTGGATATTTTTCTATCAACATTCCACACATACAAAAACAACCCGATTAATATGGTAAGGCAAATGGCCACTACTACATATATTTTACCATTGCTCCGCATTACGTCTGCCATTTCTACTGGTTTGTTTTCCTGCGCAAAAACAAGCACCGCATTTAATAAAACTAATAACAATAAAACTATTTTTTTTAGATATTCCATATGAGTTATTTTTTTGTGGGAGTGTCCGGTAGCAGGCTTTTATCGTTCATAAGCTGTAGTCTTATTTTTAAAGTTGCAATCCAAACGCCCAGCAATGTCCATCCTATTACAGCCGGATAAAATACCATGCGCAACCTAAGGTCAACATCTTTAAAATTCAGCGCAGGGTTACCGCTGTCACTTCCCGGCGCACCCGGGTGAAGACTACCAACTAACCTCGGTATAATCCATATACTGGGAAATAACATTACAAAAGCGAAAATATTATACACTGCACTTATTCTTGCCCGTTTATCAATATCGGTAAATGAACCCCTCAACACAAAATAGGCGCCGTAAATTAGCAGAGCAATCGCTGCACCAATCAATTTTGGCTCCTTCATTACGCTGCCAATGGACTGACTTTGATCTGTAAGCCAGGTTACCGAAACCCAGATGGCGCCGGTAGTGTAACCCAATAGTCCAAATAAAGATCCCAATGCGGCAAACTGTTTGGCGTAGATATCATTCCGGTAATTAAACCCCCGCAGGTATTTGATACTGTAAACAAAACTTACGATAAAAAGAATCATCATGCCAAACCACATGGCCACATGAAAATAAAGATTACGGATTGTTTCGTTGAGGATGGGCAGGTGCGGTACCTCCATTAAAAATCCACCTACAATGGTATAAACCAACAAAAGAAAAGACGCTATTTTCCACCAACTTTTATTCACTTTCAAAAGGATTTTTTGAGTGCCGCAAAGGTAGGGTAAAGGTTAAAAAGGAAGTAAAAAATTTTGACTTTAACACAAAGAGTAAAAGCTGCAAAAAGGCGAAATAACTGCATATTAAAGAATAAGCAACATCTGGTGACCAACATCTTTTGCTTCTTGGCTTTTCTGCGTCTTTGCCTGCAACATCTGCAGCGTTACTCTTTCCACAAATACGGAAATAGGACTATAGCCATTCCTATAATCAGCAAATCGAGCCCAATAATTAAACCCGTTAACTGCAGCAAAGCTCCTTCCCTAAAAATTTCATTGAAAGCTGCTTTACTCAATTGCATCAGCAACAACAGCAACGGCAATATCACAGGGAAACCAAGTATAGCAATGAGTGCTGCATTCTGATTGGCTTTCGCCGCAATAGCACTCATTAAAGTAAATACCAAACTTATACTTGCCCCACCCAATACTACGATACCGGTAAACTGAAGGGCATTACTTACAGGATTGTTTAAAAAAACGGCATATAACAATAAACTCACCAGGCTCATGCCAATCATCAGGCATACATTGTAGATAATTTTAGCAATTATAAATTGTATGGGAGATACAATAGAATAATAGTATAACATCTTTCCTTTGCTTTCCTGCAGAAAACTTTTGGCTACTGCATTTACACAAACAAACAGCTGTATTACCCAAAATAATCCGTTCCACACATTGGCTTCCAATTCCTGCACAGAAAGCGATAGCACAAAAACAGTAGAAGCTATGTACAATAATATACCATATAATGTGTGCTGCTGCCGGAGTTCGAGTAACACATCTTTTTTTAGTAAACTGAAAACAGGTTGTAGCATAAAAAAATGGTTTACAGTAAAAATAAACGTATCCATTTAAATAGATACAATTTTAAATTTCAATTGGTAAAATCAAGCATAATACGCTGTTAACCGGATAAAAATACTTTCAGCACTTGGTAATTTTTTGAATAAATACGGCTACATTCAATGTTTACAAATTTTTAAAAACAAAACTGCTTATGAAAAAACTGCTACTAGCGCTTTTGTCATGCACTTTTTTACAGGTTGCAATGGCACAAAAAAATGCATGGACTTTACACAGCAATGTGGGTAAAATCAACACAGATAAAGTTGTAGCAAGACAATCGTTTCCCACAAATTTCAAATTGTTTAATTTAAATATTGCCCCTTTCAGGCAACAATTATTTTCCGTTGTTGGTAACAAGGCTTCCAGGCGTTCAACTGTTATTTCGCTGCCCAACGCAGCGGGTGGAATTGAACAATTTGAAGTATTTGAAGCTTCCAATTTTGAACCGGCTTTACAGTTACAGTTTCCTGACATCAGGGCCTTTTCGGGTAAAGGCATTACCGATAAATATGCAACCTTAAAATTAAGTATCTCGCCTATGGGTGTGCAAACAATGGTTTTTAGGACTGATAAAGAAAATGAATTCATTGAAGCTTATTCTAAAGATCATACTATCTATGCAGTATTTAAATCTCAAAAAAAATCCGGAAAATTGTTATGGACATGTTCAACAGTTGAACAAAAATCAATTACAGAACTCAACAGGCAAGCCGCAGGCGCTGGCACTGCATTAAGATCAGGTGGCGACTTAAAAACCATGCGTTTAGCCCAGTCAGTTACCGCTGAGTATTCAAACTATTTCGGTGCAACAAGCTCTGCACAGGTATCGTTGGTACTTGCAGGCATTAATGCAACACTTACACGTTGTAACGGTGTGTACGAAAAAGATCTGGCACTACACCTAAACTTAGTTGCCGCTTCAACAAATGTTATCTATTATAATCCGGCAACTGATCCTTACGACGACGCAGCTGCAGGTTCCGGTGGAACATGGAATGCACAATTACAGTCAACCTTAACTTCCGTTATAGGAGATGCCAACTATGACATCGGACATTTATTTGGAGCTTCCGGTGGTGGCGGAAATGCCGGTTGTATCGGTTGCATTTGTGCATCCGGAAAAGGAAGTGGATTTACGTCTCCTGCGGACGCAGTTCCCCAGGGAGATAATTTCGACATTGATTATGTAGTGCATGAAGTCGGTCATCAATTGGGAGCCAATCATACTTTTTCAATGAACAACGAAGGATCGGGTGTTAATAAAGAACCAGGTTCTGGTATTACTATCATGGGTTATGCAGGCATCACCAGCCAGGATCTTGCGCCTCATTCTATTGCCAGTTATCACCAGGCTTCCATTGCCCAGATACAGGCCAATCTGGCAACCAAAACCTGTCCGGTTACCACTGTCATCACCAATTCAACACCTGTTGTTGCAGCGGTTAGCAATTATACAATTCCAAAGAGTACGCCTTTTGCATTAACAGGTTCTGCTACTGATGCTAATGCCGGCGATGTATTAACCTATTCCTGGGAGCAAAATGACAATGCTTCTACGTCACAAACAGGCACAAGCAGTGTGGCAAGTGCAACCAAAGCAAGTGGTCCTAACTGGATATCATTTAGCCCAACAACTTCACCTGTAAGGTATTTTCCAAAATTAGCAACCATTCTTGCAGGCTCACTCATCAGTGGTCCATTAACGGGTGGCGATGCTGGTGCAAATACAGAAGCATTAAGTTCAGTTGCCAGAACATTAAACTTCCGGCTAACGGTGAGGGACAATGCGCCTTACAGTTCTACCACGCCTGTTTCGGTAGGCCAAACTTCCTTTAAAGATATGGTAGTTACTGTTAGTTCAGCCTCGGGTCCGTTTGCTGTTTCAGTACCAAATACTGCGGTAACATGGGCTGGTGGCAGCACTCAAACCATAACATGGAGTGTGGCCAGCAGTAATTTAACCCCCGTACTTTGTGCCAATGTAAAAATTTCATTGAGCACTGATGGCGGCCAAACTTTTCCTGCCGTACTTGCTGCAAGCACCCCTAATGACGGCACCGAAGCATTGGTAATACCTTCAACACCCACAACCACGGCAAGAATAAAAGTGGAAGCAGTGGGTAACATCTTCTTTGATATTTCTAACACCAACTTTACCATTGGTGGTGCTATTGCCTGTGGCGATGCAACAGGATTAACTTCTTCTGCAATTGGCGATACCACTGCGACAGTTAGCTGGACTGCTGTAACAAATGCCATCAGTTATGCAGTGGATTATAAACTGAACAGTACTGCAACATGGACAAGCTTTTCCACTGCACAAACTACTTCTACTGCAAGCATAACAGGGCTTACTCAAGGCTCTTTGTACGATTGGAGAGTGAAAGCAACCTGTGCTGCAGGAAGCGGAAACTTTGTGGCTGCACAGTTTACAACTACCACTCCTTTTGTATGCGCTGCACCAGCTGGTTTAACTGCATCAGCCATCACATCTTCGGGAGCTACTGTAAGCTGGACCGCAGTAAGTGGCGCTGCCAGTTATGCAGTGGATTATAAATTAAATACTGCAACAAGCTGGACGAGCACTGCAACTGCTACAACTTCCATTTCGATTGCAATCAGCGGATTAACTTCAAGTTCTTTGTATGACTATAGGGTAAGTACCAATTGCGGTGCTAACGGAGCCAGTGGATTTACAGCTGCACAGTTTACAACAATTGCAGCATCTGTTTGCGGAACAGCTTTTGAGCCTAACGAAACTCAGGCTGCGGCTGCGGCTATCACTTCCGGTGTAACCAATTCAGCCGCCATCACAACAGCTACTGATATCGATTATTTTAAAATAACTACCACTGCTACCAGCAATATTGCCTATAATCTTGTTGGCCCAACGGGCGTGGATTATGACCTGTATGTTTATAACAGTGCAGGTACACAAATTGGCTCGGGTGCTGGTTCTACTGCAACAGAAACGGTTTCATTAACCAGTCAGGCTGCCGGTACTTATTATATTAAAGTAACGAGCTACAGTGGTGCTAACAGTGCTACTTGCTACACTATTAAGGCAACAGCTACTGTGGTAACCAGTTGTCAAAGCAATTATGATGTAAGTACGAACGGTACAACTTCGGGAGCTGCAGTTATTCCATTTAACAGCAACGTTACGGGCCTAATAAGCCCAAGTGCGGATATTGATAATTACAAGTTTGTAATTACAACAGCTGGCACCATTACGCTTACACTAACTACATTGCCCGCAGATTACGATTTAAAATTATTGAATAGCGCAGGAACACAGGTGGGCATTTCTCAGGCAGGCGGTACTACCAGTGAAACGATAAACTATACCGCTGCTGCAGGTACCTACTACGCACAGGTATTTGGATACAATGGCACCAACAGCACCGCAAGCTGCTATACATTGAAAGTAGCA
>JANPNY010000482.1:0-4121 GCA_031427745.1 Chitinophagaceae bacterium
GGTTTAAAAGATGGGCCTGAGATATACGATAGAAATAAAGTGCTCTATGATAATACTGCACCAGTTGATAAAAATATCGCAAAAGGAATAGGCATAAAAGCAACAGTGTTATTACTTTCAGGCTGCCAGGATAACCAGACATCCCGTGATGGAGCAGTCAATGGTTTATTTACTGAAAAGTTATTGAAGGTATATGCCAAAGGAAATTTTACCGGAAACTACGCAGGGCTGCTGGTAAAAATTTTAAAACAAATGCCATCAAACCAAACGCCTAATTATTCCATTGTTGGAAAACGCAATGCGCCCTTTGAGGCGGCTGTTCCTTTTGAAAAATGAAATACAGGCGGCACTTAGGCCGCCTGTATTATTGTAGTTTAATCATTGCTGTTTTTAACGCTTCAAGGTGCAACACAATATCTTTTTTAGAGCTGTGTTTTGCAAAGCTTATCAGCAAATCAATATTTTCCATCTGGGCGGATTTATTGTTAACGTAGCCGCTTTTTGTCCAGATTCTTTTATACGCTGTTTGTAAACTGGTAATCGTTTTTTTTGAAGGCTCTATAAAAAATTTGCATAGAGACACATCACTCAAACCGGCAAGTGACCAAAATGACTGGTCGGTATTTTTAGCATTCTTTTTATCCAGCTCTTGTAAGATATTTTTAATAATGCCCGTGGAAAGAGGATACTTTTTTGTTTTGCCCTTACTGGTATACGGCTCACTCCATGCAGCAGTTGGCATACCTAAAAATGCCTTTAAAGAAAGCCAATTGCAAAAGCTGTAGCTATCATTTAAAATCATATATGCCGAAAAATAAAGCTTTGCCGCTTCTGCAAGTGCTGCCTTTGTTTGGTGTGCAGCCTTGGTTTTATCATTTATATGCGATAGTACAAATGCTTTTCGTTTAACAGCACTTGCAATAAGCGAATACCTTTCTGCTGTTTCCCAAATATCCAGCAATCGTTCAATATTGCTGATGCTTGTATTGATAGTATTAACTGTACTAGTTATTAATTTATCATCTGCTTTTTTATCTTCGGGCGAAGATGTAAAAGCAAGCATGGCTTTTTTTACAACAATGTTCTGGTATTTTTCAAGAGATGCAACTTTAAAATCGGCAGATTCTGCTTTAAACATTTCATTAAATATTTCTATGGCTTTGCTATAATCATTCAACTCAAGATAGGCGGTTGCTTCCAGCTGCTTTAACAAAGGGGTGTTTAAACCGGCTTTTTTTATCGCTTCAGAAGTTTCTTCCAACTGTTTCTTTAATCCTTCTGGTTTATAAAATGCCACCTGCGATTTGCTGATGATGTTATCCAGTTTATTTTCTGCCTCCTGCGGAATTTCAAAGCAGAGCGGTTCCGATTTCCATGCGCTTATATCCAGCCTGAACTGTGGCTGCCCGTAACATTGAAATGCTCCCCAGGTATTGGTATGTCCAAAATTTTTATACACATGTTTTCTTGCCTGGTGTACTGCACTTCCAAAATTTCTGCCATCAAGCATTTCTTTATAAAACTCTTTTGCAAAAGCAAGCGCTGCCGCATCGTCCACTTCCCATCCTGCCACCACCACGGCTTTTACGCCCTGGCGTATGAGCTCTGTACCAATATTGGCTGCCAGTTTATACCTATCGGCAGCGTATGCTTCGGCATAAGCATTTACTTTACCCAAAAAGCAGCTATTGATAAAAACCAGTTCTGGTGTACCCGGCAGCTGCGATATGCGGCCCGGTGTTATTAAAACAGGTTCGTTGCTGTCTTTGTCTCTACCGATTACAATGCCGGTTTTTTTGCTGTCGTTTTTATCAAAAAAGCCATGAGCGGCAATGTGTATAATTTTATAATCCTGTTTGTACAGGCTTGTAAATATCTTACTGGGCTTTTCATTTACAAGCGGTGGTTCCACATTTATTTTTCCACGGTATGCTGGTTGGTTTAATAAATCATATACTTCACGGGCTTCCCTTGCAGCGCCGGGTAGTTGTCTTGCTTTGTCAAAACCTTCCAGGTTAGGGTCGCCAATAATTATTACGTTGTTGCTTTTTATAGGCGTGCCGGGCTCAAAATCTGTTATGGCCAGTTGCCTTATCATGGGTGCCGAAATACACAATGGCTTTTCTGTTTGCGAACCGGTTTGCAGCAGTTCCCACGGAAATGAAGCGGTGTATTTATCCAGTACCCACATAATGGGAGAATTACGTTTGATGGTTTGTTTAAAGTAAGAAGGTATCAGCAATTCAAATAGTGCCCGTGCTTTTTCATATACCCATTGCTTGTTGGTAGATACATCTTCAATAATGCTTTCCAGCGGTTTTAAATTATCTGTCAGCTCCTGTTTTTCTTCCCTTGCATTGTTAGTACTGCTGTAAAATGAAAGTTTGGTAGATGGTGGTAATGTAGCCGTATCTGTTTCGGATAATACAGAAAGGCGCTGCCACCAATCGTTGCCAATGTCGTTAAACAAGCGCTTACGTGCCCCCGGATTTTTACGAATCATTTTTTCGGCCCAGCCCAAATTCATACCATCGCTATTGCCACGCATTAATGCGTTGATGCTGGTAAAGCATGAAATACTTTTATCTTCATACAATTCTATAAACTCCAGTTCGCTGATGTATAAATCCTGCAGACCGGTGAGCACTATTATACTTTGGTTTGCGTTTATCACGCCCTGCATTAATGCACGGCAGGCACTTTCAATGGCCATGCCAGCATAACCGGCTCCTATCAACAATGCAGACAAGCCTAGTTTTTTCTTTTTGCCATTGGCCAGTTTCGACACGTCGTTTTTACAATAGGTGAGCAGGTAATGGCTTACCGCCTTTTCAATAGTAAACGTAAGCTGGTAGGCATTTAATGTTTCAGAAAGCCCAAGGCCTACAATTACACAGCCCGGAAAGTCATTGCTGTCATCGGGATTGGGGAAATATTCGCTGGAGCCAATCGGGCCCGGATACAGTCCCAGCAGGTGTTTATACTGTAACCCTTTTTTAAGATACGCATTGGCAACCTCTTCAGCATTGTAAATATCGTCGTAGGCAAAATGGCCGATCATTACAGGATAGCGGGCAAACATAAGGTCGCCGTTGCTAACGCATACATTCAGTATGGGCGTATTGGTTTCTTCCGTACTTATCAAATCATCGAGCCCCAGTATGCCGGTTTCAATACCTGCTTCGGATGATTCAAATTCAAATTTTTCTTTACTCTCAAACGAGCGCTCGCCTTCGGTAACGGGCATGGGCAGCCTGCTAAATTCATTGGATGCAGTGCTGCCGGTTTTTAAAATTTCCATTATGCCGGTAAAAAGAAATTCTTTTTTTGACAAACCACCATGAGTGGCATTTGTATAATACAAAGATTTATTGCGATCAATTTTCGCTGGTATGCCCGATGCCCATGTTACACTCTGGTCTCCCTCTGCGGTGGAATAAAACTGCAGCCTTCCGTTTTCAATTTTATAGTCTTTGATTGTTTCCTTGTCTTTGCCGGCTACATAAACAATATTACTGTAATCAATGCTATCAATATTTTCTTTCATTGTTTTTGAATAGGCAGTAAAGTTTTTTAGTAAGCCTACCGGTATTGTTTCGGTTGACAGGCCGGAGGCAGATACAAAATCTTCCCATACTTTTTGGCTACCAAAATCACGGCTGTCGTGTATTGGAAGCAGATCAAGCAGGCCGGGAAATTTGGAGAACATATTGATAAGCGTGGTTTTGCTATGTGCAAAATCAATCATGTCGAGTTGCTTGATGATGCTGTCTTTACCGCTAAGCACATGCGGAATGCGGTACGAACCCATCCAGGGTGTGCCCAGTAACAGCGTACGAAAGTTTGCCTGCTCATTCAGCATCTTCCAGGTGGCGCTGTGGTTTATGATAAGATCCCTAATTACCAAACCGCCCAGGGAGTGGCCTGTGAGCGAAACAGTAACAGTGAATTGCTTTTTTAAATCTGTAACCAGTTTAGCTAAATCATCACCGGCATTTGCAATTGGCTTGCGCCAGTCGAACGGAAATACCAATATGTCAAAATCTGCAGAAAGATAATTGGCCAGGTCGCTATAAGCAGTTTTAATAACACCGGTTGCTTTAATACTATCGGTATCACTA
>JANPNY010000483.1:0-5036 GCA_031427745.1 Chitinophagaceae bacterium
CCGGATGTGGCGAAATTGGCAGACGCACTAGACTTAGGATCTAGCGGAGTGATCCATGTAGGTTCGACCCCTATCATCCGGACTTTAGAAAGTTGACAAGTTGATGAGTTGATAAGTTTAGGCTCTATCAACTGATTACATCTTGTCAACTTTTTTCTTATTAACTATTTAACTAAAAAAATGGCCACAGTAGCTAGAGAGAACATTGCGTTACTCAACGACAAAATCACCATCAAACTTACTAAAGAAGATTACCTGCCGGTTTTTGAAAAAAAGGTAAAAGAATACAGTAAAACCATGAATGTACCTGGCTTTAGAAAAGGTATGGTACCAGTTGGGATGGTTAAAAAAATGTATGGACCTTCTATATTTACCGACGAAGTATTAAAAGCTGTTGAAAAAGAATTGATGGACTACCTGAAAACAGAGCAGCCGGATATTTTTGCCCAGCCGTTGGCAATGGAAAGTGATATTAGAAAAATGGATTACAAAGAGCCTGCTGATTATGAGTTTGGCTTTGAAATAGGTTTGAAACCGGCTTTTGAATTGGCGCCTTTTAGCACTGCCAACATTACATTACACAAGGTAAATGTCACCGATGCCATGTTGCAGGAAGAAGTTGACCGTATGCTTGTAAAAGCCGGCAATATGACGGAACCCGAAACCATCACTGATCCTGAAAATGCACTCAACATTTTATTTACAGAAACAGATGCAGCCGGCAATATTATTGAAGGTGGATTGGAAAAAGAAAACTCTGCAATGCTTAAATATTTTACACCAACTGTTGCAAGTGAATTAACAGGACTGGGAAAAGACAGCAGCATCAACATACAGCTCAATAAGGCTTTTGAAGGCGACAATCTGGCCATGATTACAGAAGATCTTGGCTTTTCAAAAGATGATGCAGCAGCAGCTGAAAAGTTTTTTCAGCTTAGAATTGTAAAAATTGCACTCGTTGAAAAAAGTGAATTAAACGAAGAATTTTACGCAAAGATATTTCCGGGTGCACCTATCACAACGGAAGAAGAATTCAGAAGTAAATTAAGAGAAGAAATACAGCAATACTGGGATGGCCAAAGCCGCAACCAGTTGCATGATCAGCTATACCATTATCTGCTGGAAAAAACCAACATCGTTTTCCCCGACACTTTCTTAAAGCGTTGGTTGCAAAATGGCGGCGATAAACCAAAAACGGCAGAGCAGGTGGAGGAAGAATTCCCGATGTTCAGCAACCAGTTAAAATGGACCCTGATTACGGATAAAATCATCAAACAAAATCAACTGGAAGTTGGTCAGCAGGAACTAAAAGATGCTATGCTGGCTGAGGTAATGCGCTACTTTGGTGGTGCCACTCTTGAAGACGATACCAGCTGGTTAGGTGCATATGTAGACAGGATGATGAAAGATGAAAAGCAGGTGGAAGCCACTTATCACCGATTGGTTACTGATAAATTATTTACCTGGGCACAAAGCCAGGTTACACCTACAGAAAAAGAAGTAACACCCGATGAGTTGAATGCAATGCAGCATCATCACCACTAATACTTATCTGCCCTAACAGGGAACTATAAATAAAACTTAAAAAGCCGGCGCATTCAGTTGTTCCGGCATTTTTGTTGAGCGTTCAAATGGAATGTTTACTGATTAAACTGTTTATAACATCTTCACTTTTTACCAGGTTATTTTAAACAATTATTGCAAAAAATCCTACTGATTATCTTAAATCTGCATTTGCCCAATTCGCCAACACAAATCCCCATTCCAATTCCCCCTTCCGACTTTTTGTCGCATTTTTTTTATAGCACATTATTTGGGTATTGCAATCGACTATATTTGTCATTCTAAAAATTATTTACATGAACGTTGGAAAAGAATTTGAAAAATATGCGGTTCACCACCGTGGCATCAGCAGTAACTTATTAGATGATTATCAAAAGAAAAATGCTAATAAATTCAATACCCAATCACCCCTTTTTGGCGGTCCGGCGGGCATTACCAATCTTACCCCCAATATCATTGAAGAAAGGCCCATGAACATTGCTGTAATGGATGTGTACAGCCGTTTAATGATGGACAGGATCATTTTTATGGGCTACCCCGTTAGTGACGAAGTAGCAAATATCATCACTGCCCAGTTTTTATTTCTGGAAAGCACCGACCGTACAAGAGACATACAGATGTACATCAACTCGCCGGGAGGCAGTGTGTATGCTGGTCTTGGCATGTACGATACCATGCAGTTTGTAACACCCGATATCTCCACCATTTGCACTGGTATGGCAGCAAGTATGGCCGCAGTATTAATGTGTGCAGGCGCTCCTGGAAAACGTACCGCTTTAAAACACAGCCGCATCATGCTACACCAGCCAAGCGCAGGTGCAGGCGGACAGGCAAGTGACATTGAAATCACCGTAAACGAAGTAAAAAAAATAAAGAAAGAATTGTACGATGTAATTGCCCATCACACCGGTCAGCCGTTTGATAAAGTAGCTACCGACTGCAGCAGGGATTACTGGATGACCTCTTTAGAAGCAAAAGATTATGGTATTGTGGATGAAGTATTAACTGTTAATCCACGTAAAGCAAAGAAGAATTAATAATTGGTAGTTGATAATTAGTTAATTGAAAATGTGGATCAGCATTTTCTAAACATGTAAACTTTCTAAACATTCAAAATGAACTTATACAATAATCAATTCCGCTTTAGGAACGAAGACGAAGAAACACCCAAAGAAATGCCCGAAAACCCCATGGAGAAAATGATGAGCGGGTGGCAGTTCGACAAAAAATTTATTGAGCAACGCAAAATATTTTTGTGGGGCGTGGTAGATGATAAAAGCTGCAAAGATCTTACAGCACGCCTGCTTTACCTGGAAGCACTTGACCCCGGTAAAGAAATCACTTTTTACATTAGCAGTCCTGGTGGTATGGTAACCAGCGGAATGGTGGTGTACGATACCATGAGAATGATCAGCAGCCCTGTAAGCACTATCTGTATGGGCATGGCAGCAAGCATGGGCAGTATTTTATTAAGTGGCGGCACCAAGGGTCGTCGTTTTATTTTTCCTCATGGAGAAGTAATGATACACCAGCCAAGCGGCGGCGGCCAGGGTACCAGTGCCGATTTGGAGATAATGGCAGAACAGATGAAGAAAACCAAGGAAATGGGCGCCCGAATTTTAGCCGAAAACTGCGGACAACCTTTTGAAAAAATCATGAAAGACTTCGATCGGGATTACTGGATGGATGCCACAGAATCAGTAGGATACGGCATTGTAGATGGCGTGTTGGATAAGATCTAACTGTAAACTTATCTTGTTAAAAATAATTATTTATAGAATGGCCGGAGCAGTTCCGGCCATTTTGTATCGAAGGGTTGGAAACCCACGACAATTATAAATGCTTCGTTGCTGCCCAACCCGGCAGCTACCTTATACTAAAAATACTATCTTTGCAACATGGCAAAACAACAACATTTACATTGTTCCTTCTGCGGTCGCAGCCGGGATGAGGTTAAAATATTAATAGCCGGCCAAGAGGGGCATATCTGCGAAAACTGCGTTGAACATGCACAGGATATTATTGGCCAGGAGTTATTGATTTATCCCGAAAAAAAAACCACTAATGCCGCCGGAAAGCTGACGGTAAAAAAACCAATTGAGATAAAAAAATTTTTAGATGAATACGTAATTGGCCAGGATGATGCAAAAAAAATACTGGCAGTTGCAGTGTACAATCACTACAAAAGATTAAACCAAAAGGTAGAGAATGATGTAGAGATCGAGAAAAGCAACATCATTATGGTGGGCGAAACCGGTACCGGTAAAACCTTGCTTGCCAAGAGTATTGCCCGTATGTTGAATGTGCCATTTGCCATTGTAGATGCTACCGTTTTTACAGAAGCCGGTTATGTGGGCGAAGATGTGGAAAGCATGCTCAGCCGTTTGTTGCAGGCCTGTAATTATGATGTGGCAGCTGCAGAAAAAGGCATTGTTTTTATTGATGAAATTGATAAGGTTGCCCGTAAAAGCGACAATCCCTCCATTACCCGTGATGTAAGCGGCGAGGGTGTACAACAAGGTTTGCTTAAATTGCTGGAAGGCACAGAAGTACTGGTGCCACCACAAGGTGGACGAAAGCACCCTGAGCAAAAACTGGTAAAAGTAAACACACAAAATATCCTCTTTATTTGTGGTGGTGCTTTTGATGGCGTTGACAGGATTATTGCACGCAGGGTAAATACGCACGCCATTGGTTTTAATGTAAATAAAGAGTTACAGGAATTTCAGCAGAAAAATTTATTGCAGTTTGTAAACGCAGTTGATTTAAAACAATTTGGTTTGATACCGGAATTGCTTGGCCGTTTACCTGTAATTACCTACCTCGACCCATTGGACGCACCTACTTTGCGCAATATTTTAACAGAGCCTAAAAATGCCCTCATTAAACAGTTTACCCGCTTATTTGATATTGAAGGAATTGCCTTAAGCTTTAAGCCTGAGGTATTTGATTTTATGGTAGAAAAAGCATTGGAGTATAAACTAGGTGCAAGAGGTTTAAGAAGTATCTGCGAAAGCATTTTAACCGACGCCATGTACGAATTGCCATCTCAAAAAGTAAAATCATTTGAAGTAACACTTGATTACGCACTTCGCAAATTCAGTACCAGCAAAATGAGCATGTTGAAAGTAGCTTAGTATTAATTGATAATTTTTTAATTGATAACTGATAATGGTGTAACTCGAGGGTTGCATCTTTTTTTTGCTTTTACCTTACCAGCATAACCAATATGGGAAAAGGCAAAAACAACAAAAGCAAAAAACAGGTTAAAATAGGCTGCTCATTTTTTGCCTTTGTTGCTGTTGTCAATTTAATAACTATTTGTTAAACCAAACGCCCCGGTTGTGTCTTTTGACCAACCGGCGAAGCGCTGTAACCTAATGCTGTAATTGGCTTTTTATAAATTATTGTGTGCTGCTTTCCCAAACTTATTTACCAATGCTGTGGATGATTTCAACATGCTTACACATTGC
>JANPNY010000484.1:0-2788 GCA_031427745.1 Chitinophagaceae bacterium
TGCTGACCACTGCCGGTGAGCAATATTACCGTTGGGTATTTTTTACCGGCTGTTGTTGAAGGATAAGTAAAAGTGGCTCCAAATTGAATGGACTTGTCTTCATTAAAATAAATAACATCTTCTGTTTGGTAAGCAAAAGGAGGCTTAGGTGTTTGAGGTCTTTTAAATTCTTTAGCGGTAACTACATCACTTATTTTTTTTATATCAAGCGGCAGGCTGTTACTGCCCTGGAACCATTTGCCGGTGGCTGTTTTTTTATCTGCACTCAACAGGCCTTCATATTTTCCGTTTACCATTTTCATCATCAATACAAGGCTATCATCTTTTGCAATTACTTCGCTACAGGGCAGGTTGTAGGCGTTTTGTTTAGGACTGTCGAATGTGGCTGTAAGGTTATTGCTGCTGTCTTTTTTGATGTGAAATACAATGGGAAGTTCCGTTCCCTGTATGTTTAATGTTCCTTCCCAATTGCCGGCTACGGATTGAGATTGGGCAGTAAAAAACAGGATGCATGCAGTTATAAAAAGAGACATTTTTTTCATAAACAAAATTTGTTGCGTAAAGGTAAGCCCTGCAACTCTGTGAAGCCACCGACATTTTTAAATACACCCATACCAGGCTTACAAAGCCACCCGTATGCAAGCAACAGCCTGTAAAAAATAATGGGCTATCAGCAGAAATGCCAACCTCAACTTCAGTACCGGCTATCCATTGCAAGTACTCACTCCGCTGCGCTGCGTTCCGTGCTTTCCATTGCTATCCGGCATCCATTGTGCGGTGGTTTTTTAATGGGGCTTTAATTACATTATGCCGTTATGTATAGGTGTATTTTTAAATTATAGGTGAATTAAAGACTCTCGTAAATAAGGATTAATTTAGACGTGTTGTCGGAAGTTTTTAAGAATGTGGTGCGGAAATACAAATTTTGGTGGCAACTGGAAAGCACGTTCGGATTCAAAGTTCTTGTTCTGAAGATAATTTTAATTTAAAAATGAGAAATAAATTACCGCAATACATATATAAGTATACTACAATAAACAAATTTCTTTATGAGACCCTGATTAGAAATGAACTATGGTTTTCTTCACCTTTTGATTTCAATGATCCATACGATTCAACCATCCCTATCGATTTGGCGCCTGAAAGTTATAAAAGGATAAAAGGATTTGAAACCGATGAAAAATTTATGAAGGATAACCAAGAAATGATTTCGAAGCCAATAAAGTTTAGCAATTACTTTGAAGACCTAAGAAAGACTGTCGGTGTTTGTTGCTTTTCTGCGGTAGAAGACAATTTAATTATGTGGTCTCATTATGCTGATAATCACAAAGGGATATTATTAATGTTTGACGTTGGAGAATTACAAAAGATATTTAGCAAAATATACGCTGTGATTTATTCTGATAAGATCAAAGAAATAGATTACGAAAGTTCTCCAGAGAATTTATTAAATAAATTGATAACACGAAAATCTAATCATTGGAGAAGTGAAAAAGAGATAAGAATTATTACAAAAAAGCGAGGGCACTATGCATTTCCAAAAATCGCTTTGAAAGGAATTAGATTTGGTCTTAAATGCGATCATTACCAACAAAACGATGTTATGAGTTTAGTAAAGAAATTTGGATATGATCATATTTTGTTTACAGCAGTTAGTACAACTAATTATGATTATAAATTATCTACATCTCTTATAACAGTTTCAAGTGAATACTTGGGTTATAGAGCAATGGGCGATAAGGATATAGATATTAAAGCATTAATGGAAACTCTGAAGAAAGAAAAATAGTTTATTGAGTAGGCTAACACTAACAAAAGGTTTGCCACGGGGCTGGCGGATATAGTAACAACCAACAGCACAAGCTAGCTTAAAGTTCAGGTAAGAACTACTACTAACTCGCCACACTTTGTAAGTGCAAAACGTGGGGGTTTTTGAAAACCTTTTAGTATTATTTTAAACGTTTTAAAAATCACTATTAAGTTAATGAAAAAGACAACAGCTGATTGGGAAATCTGGGTATATATTTTATGCTATTTTGCATTGCTTGGAGGCCTTGTCTATTTGAATCAATTAATTACACCTTTGCCTTATATACTTATAATATTGACGACATCTATTGTCTATTTGATATACAAAGACATATGGACTATTGTAAAACGAGAAGATGCTGCTTCGGTTATAGCAATGTTGTTTTTTGTGATTGTAATTGCAGATATCGCCTTTTTTGTGAAGCCTGACAGATATAAAAATTATCTAGGACAGTTTTTTGTTTCAGGTAAAATGACCTATAAAACTGTAATAGTTGAGGCTGATGACGCACCAAATACTTGGGAAGAAAGAAGGGAAATTTGGCAACCTGACACCAAAGCTGGTGAGTCTGTAATGGATATTATTGAATATTTTAATTGGGGTTTTATGATCACATCATTTGTAGTGTGTATTAAGTTTTACTCTAAAAGCACAGACCACGAAAAACATCTTCAATCATCTCAAAATCGACGTCTACATTAGGTAATTTGATGACAGCTGCAAACAAGGGTAAATTTCAAATGCTGGCGGAAGAACAATCAAAAGTGCTTACCTAATCTTTGGTTGCAGTGGCCGCAATTCTATGGGCAATAGCTTAACCCTCAGTTTTTAGTTATAAATTAAGCTACAGTTTCACACGAGCGCCCCGCCGACGACGCCGATGGCGAACGGGTTGCCACCGCTTTCGACCTGGATCAACGCGTGGGCAGTGTCTTGTGCCACGAGCGGCGCGCAGGTCAGTACGAGGGCGGCCAGGTC
>JANPNY010000485.1:0-4791 GCA_031427745.1 Chitinophagaceae bacterium
AATTAGAAAAGGAAGGACTTTCGAACGGGTAAGAAAAAACCCGCAGTCAAAAAGTAAGTATAAAACGTTTACAAACTTTAAACCAGCGTACTAATTCCTTAACTTAATGACATTGCCCGAAGGGACGGATTTAAAAGGTTACCGGAAAATTTATTACGCCAACAAACGTTATTTATACTGATATTGCATCAACTATTATTTATAACGCCTCGTGTATGAAAAAAATATTGATTGCTGCCTTCTTGCTATTATGCGCTGTACAAATTTTTGCCCAACAAGTATCTGTTCAATACCCGGTAGATTCGGCTTCCGTAGAACAACCGGGCGTACCCAGAGGTGAAGTATTGAAATTTACTTTTGATCAATCGAAAATTTTTCCTGGTACCTGGCGGGAGTATTGGGTGTACGTGCCTGCACAGTACAAAGCGGATAAACCTGCCTGCGTATATGTAAACCAGGACGGCATTCAATGGAAAGCACCTACTGTTTTTGATAACCTGATTTACCGCCGTGAAATGCCGGTGACCATTGGGGTTTTTGTAATGCACGGACGGGTGAAAGCAGCAGATGGAACCACTGCCAATGACAGGTACAACCGGAGTTTTGAGTATGATGGTTTGGGCGATGCATATGCCCGTTTTATTTTAGAAGAAATTTTACCTGCAGTTGAAAAGCAGCAAACGACTGATGGCCGTGCCATACATTTATCCAAAAACGGCAATGACCGTGCGATTGGCGGATCGAGCAGTGGTGCGGTTTGTGCCTTTACTACGGCCTGGGAAAAGCCTGCTGCATTTTCCCGTGTATTCAGTGCCATCGGTACTTATATTGGTCTGCGTGGTGCCAACGACTATGCTACTCTGGTAAGAAAATATGAACCCAAACCCTTGCGCATTTTTTTACAGGATGGCAGCAACGATTTAAATATTTATGCCGGCGATTGGTGGATGGCCAACCAAACAATGGTACGTGCGCTGAGTTTTGCCGGCTATGAAGTAACGCATATATGGGGAGAAGAAGGACACAATGGCAACCAGGGAACGGCAGTATTTCCGGCGGCCATGCGTTGGTTGTGGAAAGACTGGCCAAAGCCCATCGCAACAGGATCATCCAAAAATAAATTCCTTAGCGATCTGCTGATACCGGGGCAGGATTGGGAATTGGTTGGTGAAGGATATGGTTTTACTGAAGGTATTGCAGCCAATGCAAAGGGAGAAGTTTTTTTCCAGGATATCCCCAATTCAAAAACATATAAGGTAGGCCTGGATGGTAAAGTAACGGCACTGCCGCTGGATGCAAAAAAAGCCAGCGCTAACTGTTTCGACGCAAATGGTACACGTTATTCAAATGCAGCGGTCACCAAACAAATCATTCGCTACGATGTTGACGGTAAAGCTAGCATTGTTGCCAGTGATGTGGATGGCAACGATTTGGTAGTGGCAAAAAATGGCAACATCTACGTCACCGTTCCCGATGGATCAGAAAAGCCCGGCAAGCTGATGTTGATTCGGGCAAATGGAGAAAAGCTGGTGGTGGATGAAGGCATAAAATATCCCAACGGTGTTGCGTTGACGCCCGATCAAACACAATTGTATGTGACCGAATCTACCTCTAAATGGGTTTGGATTTATTCCATAAAAAATGATGGAACATTAACCAACAAACAACGGTACGGCTGGCTGCATGTACCGGATGACGCTGGCAATGCCTGGAGTGATGGATTGAAGTGTGATACGGCCGGAAGGGTATATGTTACCACCCGTTCGGGCATACAAATGATGGATCAGTTGGGCCGGGTAAATGCCATTGTGCCAATACCCGGCGGGCAGGCAAGTAATCTATGTTTTGGTGGACCTGAATTTAATATTTTATACGTTACCAGCCGCGATAAAGTATATCGTAGAAAATTAAAAACCCGGGGTGCTAACCCGTTTGAAGCGCCGTACAAACCAATGCAACCGGGACTTTAAGCAATTTGATGGTTATAATTTCAAATTAATTTTTTTACCTGTTTTTGCGGCTTCAAAAATTGCATCAATAATCTTTAAATCTTTTACCCCTTCTTCGCCATCCACCGGCACAGGAGGTTGTTTTCCTTCAAAAATAATGCCCGCCATCTCGTCCATTTGCACTGTCTGATGTGTAACATGCGGTTGCGTTAATTCGCCCTTGCTGGTGCGTCCCTGGATGGGTCCGTAGCCTGTTGAAGGATACAACTCTGCATAGCCTTTTTCAGCATCCAGGAAAAAACGATCCAGGTTATTCATGGCGTAAGTAGAAAGGCAGGATGCGACAGCTCCGCCGGGAAATCCAAATTGAAACTGGATGGTTTCATCTACACCTTCTTTAAACTTTTCGTGATTGGTTTTTGTTTCCTGGGCGGTTACCCAAATGGGTTCTTCGCCCACCATGTATCGGGTGCCGTTGATGGCATAAATGCCAATGTCCATCATTGATCCGCCGCCGGACAATTGTTTGTTTAAGCGCCATTGCGTTGGATCGCCAATGGTAAAGCCACACAACCCCTGGAAAAATAAAACTTTGCCCAACTCCCCGGCTTTGCGCATGCGAATAATTTCCAGCGTTTTTGGTTCAAAGTGCATCCTGTAACCTACCAGTAATTTTACATTGGCTTTTTTACATGCATCCACCATTTCCTGTCCGTCTTTCGCATTGATAGACATGGGTTTTTCGCAGATCACATGTTTACCTGCTTTTGCAACGCGTATCACCTGGTCGTGGTGCAATGCATTGGGCGTAATAACATACACCGCATCTATATCCGGATTGTTTTTTACCTGGTCGAATGTTTCGTAATTGTAACAGTTTTTTTCTGGTATGTTGTACTTCGCCTGCCAGTCTTTTATCTTAGAGGGGGTGCCGCTGATAACGCCTACCAGCTTAGCTTTTTTACAGTCTTTCATTGCTTCTGCTACCCGTGTGCCGTAGCTGCCAAGCCCCATAATGGCCACACGCAAAACGGGGCCGTCGTAATGTTTTACTGCACTGTTGCAACTGGCTGCAATAACAGCAGGGGAAATCTGTAAAGCGATAACGGAGCCGGTAAGTTTTTGTATAAAATCGCGACGTGATTGCATAAATATTTTGTATTAAAGTAAATGAACAGAATTATTGTAAAGTAATTAAATAATAATAATATGGATTGCAGGAAAGCGATCTATGCATTATTCGCCGATGAAATTGCATTATTTTTTTTAATAGCGCCTGGCTTTCCATCACTTTTTTTATCAGCAGTAATCAGTTTAAAATAAGTTGCTTTAAACCGGTTGCCTGTAATTTTACCCTGCACTTCTGCAGTACGAACCGCTTCACAAAAACCATCCTTTGCATGTGCATCTCCAAATGAATCAATATGAGCTCCATCAACAAAATAAGCCTTTCCGTTAATACGGACTGCCAGGTCGCAACTTTTACCATGCAGGCCCAGCTGGCATTCGCCGCAGGCAGTTTCAACAATGATCGTTTTTTTTAACGGATCGAGCTTGCCAATGCTGGTTTTATTATTTTGGGCCATCAACGGCAAAAGAAATAAACAGGAAACAAGGAGGCAAATACAACTTTTCATACAAGCAATTTTTTATAAATGTAGGTAACAAAAGGCAGTTTGAAAAATTGGCTGAATTGTGCTGCGAAAAGTAGTAATGCAAACAAATGGTTATAGCATCTGTATTTTATATTATCTTACAATTATTATTGTTTGTACAATATGATTGGGATGCTATCTCAACATTATTGTCATTGCTTCAATTTAAAATATGAGATGGTTTTTTTTATTTTCGTTAGCTGTTTTAATACGGCCATTGCACAGCAAGAAAAGTTTTATACAGTTAAAATGGGCGAAATTCCCAGCCAGGTACTTCCGCAAGATGCAATGTATGCCAAGCCGGTTTTTAGTCGGGGTACTGCATTTTTCAGAGATGGCACTACATCCGGGCAACAGTTTAATTATAATTTTTTGTTGGATGAGATGCATTTTGTTGGTGCAGCGGGAGACACGCTGGCCATTGCGGATCCGGTTCTATTGAAATCTGTTGTGATTGATTCAATGGTTTTTTATTATGAAAATGGATATCTGCAGGAAGCGCTTAAAAGCGGGAAATACATTCTTGCTGTCAAACGTAAAATGGTGCAGGTAGTCAATCAAAAAAGAGGAGGATATGATGCTACTTCGGAAACAGGTGCTATAAAAACATTCAATTCAGTAATTCTGCTTCCGTGGTTGGTATGCAACAAAAACGCAATACTCCTAGGTCGGTGTCCTCACCGGCCTGTAGCGAAAAACGTGGATGTGTTTGAGATGCTTACACATTTTGGTGAAGTATTTTAACAGATGATGTGGTCGGTAACGACACCGGACCACGGGCGAAAAGGTTTTCAATTATAGAAAATATACCGACCACGGAAGCAACCTATAAAAAATCATCGTCTTGCAGCTTCTATTTCCATTGCAATATTACTTGAAGGGTAGCCCATAAAAACAATCGCTCCTTTTTTATTGATGATAAAACTGGTAGGTATGAACTCAACTTTGTAATCTTTTGCTACTTTGTCCTTATCATCCAATAATACCTGAAAACTGTAGTTATTTTTTGTGATAAATTCTGTTGCTTCCTTTTTCATTGTCTTAAAATCATTATGTTCGTAAGTATCAATAAATAAGAACACGACTTCATCATCCCCACTATATTTAGTAATATTGGCTTGCGCAGCGGGAAATGAAGCCCGGCATGGGCCACACCAAATAGCCCAAAAATCGAGTACAACAATTTT
>JANPNY010000486.1:0-5639 GCA_031427745.1 Chitinophagaceae bacterium
CCTGCCTTTTAGCCAATGCCACATAAAACGCCAGGAGTATAAAACTGGTTGCATTAATCGTCATGGAAGTGGATACATCTTGCAGCCGTATGCCGGCAAAAAGCCTTTCCATATCTTCAATGCTATCGATGGCAACGCCAACCTTACCAACTTCACCTTCCGATAATGGATGGTCGCTATCATATCCAATTTGAGTGGGTAAATCAAATGCAACGCTTAAGCCGCTAACGCCTTGCGATAACAGGTAATGGTATCTTTTATTACTTTCTTCAGCCGTACTGAAACCAGCGTATTGCCGCATAGTCCAGAGTTTACCCCGGTACATATCGGGTTGTACACCTCGTGTAAAGGGGAACTGTCCTGGTAATTCTTCCGTATGGGCAGGTATATCTTTCTGCCTATATAATTCATTGATTTCAATCCCTGAATCAGTAAGTATTTTTTTCATAAAGCAGAATGTTTAGTTTGGCATTAAGTTAAGAGGGAATGTCGAATGTTCATTATTTCAATTTTTCAAAACAATATTTTCTTATTCTTACCCTAACTCGGGATGGAGTTAATTAAATATTTGTTTAGTATTTATGTTGCAGTAAAGTCATTTAATCATTTGTGTTAAATGGTTTAAAGAATATAGAAACAAACCTTCACTACAAACCATAAAAAGTGAGCAGCTGATTATAATAATTTTTTTGCTTCAAAATGCAGGGCATCCAATACAATGCCGCTTAATTCAGCATTGGGGTTGCTGGCGTATTCCAATACTCTTTTGCTCAGTTCTATTGCAGGAGCCTGCGACGGCAGGGTGGCGGCAATCTGGTTAATGATATAAATATTTTGATCCTTTAAATTTCCAATAGCTTTCCACATTTCCGGGGTCACATATATCTGCTGGCTTACATTGTAATCATATTCGCTCCGCAATGTTTGCAGCAATATTAATTGAAAATCCAGCACATTTAAATCGACTGAGGAAATGCGGGAAATGAGGTTTTTTAGAGATGCCCTATCTGCAAAAACAGTCAATCGTTCGTAGGCCTGCAACTGTAGTTTAAGTGTATCGTTGTTGATGCCAAATCTTTCTTTCATTTCATCTTTCATGCCTTTAAATTCTGCCAGCAACCAGGCAATGGCGATAAAAAAAACAAACATAAAGGCTATCTGTATATCCTGGAAAACAATTTCTAATAACATACTTTTTTTGAATAATTGAATAACAAAATTAAGTAAACTGCCAGCAATAAAATTCCTTGTTTCGCAAAACCAAGCTTGCTTCGCCTCTGGCAGATTGTTTTATCTTTGCGCTCACCAAATGAATTACAAATGGATACATTAATGGCAGCACCGGTAACATTAACAGCAGGTGCTATTGCAGAAATAAAGCGTTTGATGAATGAAGAAGGATTTGATGCAGCAAACCTGTTAAGGGTAGGTGTTAAAGGCGGCGGTTGTAGTGGAATGACTTATGTATTGGGTTTTGATAAGGCTACTGATAAAGACGAACAGTTTGAAATAGCCGGTATTTCCTGTATCATGGAAAAATCGCATGGCATTTACCTTACCGGAATGGAGGTTGAATGGGAGGGCGGATTAAACTCCAGGGGATTTACTTTTAAAAACCCTAACGCTAGTAAAACCTGCGGCTGTGGTACATCTTTCGCAGTTTAATAGATACTTTTTTTGATTTTTTGATTTTGATACCGCTCAGTTAACTGAGCGGTATTTTTATGTCCGCCAATTTAGTTTGAACACCTATCTTCACACTCATCAAAATTCAAATAATTGTCTCCATCCTACGATTTTATTACCGATGTTTTGATAGCAGGTGCCGGGCCTGCAGGGGCCACTACCTCTATATTTTTAGCCAAAGAAAAAATCAATCACATCATTATAGATAAAGCAAATTTTCCCCGTGATAAAATTTGTGGTGATGCACTGAGTGGAAAAACAGTGGGTATGTTAAACAGAATTACAGCTTTATGGCAAGAACATTTTTTGGCAGATGCATCCAAAGCAATTGTTAGCAGTGGCATTCAATTTATAGCCCCCGATACAACCTGTCTTGATATTCCTTTCCAGGTAAAAGATGATACGCAAAAAGGCCCTACCGGCTTTGTAAGTAAACGAATGGATTTTGATAACAGTCTTTTTAATTTAATTGATTCTTCTTTTGCAAATATTATTACCAATACTTCTCTTGAGTCAATTGAATACGCAGCCGATGGTTTAGTAGTTACAGTTAAGCAGGGTACAGCAGCAAAAACAATCTTTACCAAAATGATTGTGGGTGCAGAAGGCAGGGGCAGCATCGTTGCAAAGAAACTGGCAAAACATAAAGTGGAGCCACTCCACTACAGCGCAGGCATCCGGGCGTATTACACAAACGTGGGCAATATGCATGCTGAGAATTTTATTGAGCTTCATTTTTTAAAAGAAATGCAGCCCGGCTATTTCTGGATTTTCCCGTTGCCCAACGGCACTGCCAATGTGGGCATGGGCATGTTAAGTAGTGCGGTGGCTGAAAAAAAAATTAACCTGAAACAATTAATGCTGGATACCATTGAAAAACATCCGGTGTTAAAAGAACGTTTTGCCCATGCCAGTTTGCAGGGTAAAATAGAAGGTTGGGGATTACCACTTGGTTCAAAGCGGAGAAACCTGAGTGGCAATCGTTTTATATTGGCTGGCGACGCAGGCTCCATGATAGATCCGTTTACCGGCGAAGGAATTGGTAATGCGATGGTGGCTGGTTTGCTGGCATCCCGCCAAATAAAAAAAGCGCTAGATGCCAACGATTTTTCTGCTGAATTTTTAAAAGATTACGACAAGGAATTCTATAATAAATTATGGGCCGAGTTAAAGCTTAGCCGATACCTGCAAATACTCGCCGGCAAACCCTGGCTCTTTAATTTTGTGATTGGTAAAGCAAGCCGCAGTAAGGAGTTAAGGGAAACCATCAGTTGTATGTTTGAGAATGTAGATATCAGGAAGCGGTTTGCCAATCCATTATTTTATTTAAAAATATTGTTGAACCGTTGACGGTTTTTAGCGGCATTCAATGCCTTTCAGTAGCCGATGCATAGCCTGTGAAAAAGGTTGCAAATTTTTTCAGATGAATTTATTTCCGTTAGGTAGCCGATGTGTAGCTTGCTAAAGAGTTTACACCTTTTTAAAAAGGTGTAAACTCTTGAAAGCGTATAAGGCTTTTTAATAAGGTCTAAACGTCAAAAACTAAAAGAGCCATTTATTGATAAGTGAATTTTGTAAATAGTTAACAGGTTTTGTTGGCGCCGTTAAGCTGCGAATGTTGTAGTATGAGATAGAGTTTATACCTTTTTAAAAAGGTGTAAACTCTACAAAAGGTGTAAACTTTTTAAAGCTTGTAAAACTTTAAAAAACAAAAGAAGCCGTTCATTGCTGAACGGCTTCTTTTATAAAAATTATTGGTTATTTATTTTTTTGAAGATGCTAAAGCAGGCTTCACTTCAACTTTATCACTACTCAAAATTTCTGCTTCTCCCAATGGTTTGTCTTTTGCAAAATCTACCAGTATGGGTGCTGCAACAAATATGGAGGAGTAAGTGCCGGTAACCACACCAATCAGCATAGCGAATGCAAAACCTCTTGTAACCTCACCACCAAATATGAAAAGGATAAGGATGGTTAAGAACACGGTTAAAGATGTCATAATCGTTCTGCTCAATGTATCGTTAATAGCCCTGTTGATAATGTTTCCTTTCTCACTTGCCTTACTTCCTTTACTGTATTCCCTAATGCGGTCAAATACAATTACGGTGTCATTCATACTAAACCCAATTACGGTAAGCACAGCGGCTATAAAGTGCTGATCAATTTCCAGCGGGAATGACACAATGTTTTTAAAGAAAGAGAACACCGCTAACGTAATAAATACGTCGTGCAATAAAGCGACAATAGTACCAAATGAATATCTCCAATCCCTAAAGCGGATGAGGATATAAATAAAGATGATTAAAATGGCGAAGATGGTTGCTTTAATAGCGCCTTTTTTTAAATCGGATGAAATGGTGGGTTGTACCGTTTGTGAACTCTGGATATTGTTTCTTGCAAAATCTTCGTATGTAACATTCGGCAGTACTTTTTTCAAACCTTCGTACAATTTCTGCTGCACTTTTGCATCTGCATTGTCTATGCCAATTAGATAAGATGTAGTAATGTTCAGGTGCTTATTATCTCCAACAGTTTTAATTACCGGAAAATCGCCTTCAAATGATTTTTTAAGATCATCCTGTACATCTGAATTTTTTACATTTTGGTCAAACTTAACTGTATAACTGCGCCCTCCTTTAAATTCCACCCCTTCATGAAATCCATTAAAATAAGATCCAATACCTAATAATGCAACTACGATAGAAATACCGTAAGCAACTTTTCTGTATTCAATAAATTTAAAATTAGCATGTTTAAAAATGCGCTTGGAGATAGGCGTGAAATAATTAAAGTGACGATTTTTATTAGTCCAGAAATCGGTAATTAATCTTGATACAAGAATACCGCAGAATAAACTTAAAGTAATACCCAGCATTTGTGTTGTAGCAAAACCTAACACCGGCCCCAAACCGAATATAAACAGTATTGCTGCCGTTAAAAATGTGGTAACGTGCGCATCTATAACCGGAGCCAACGAACGCTTGTAGCCATCGTTTACCGCAGCCTGGTAAGATTTACCCTTGGTGAGCTCTTCTTTAATTCTTTCAAAAATAATTACGTTGGTATCTACGGCCAGGCCTACTGTTAAAACCAAACCAGCAATACCTGCAGCAGTTAACGTAAAGCCCATGGCTATTAATACACCAACCGTAAACAGGATATTTAATATTAACGAGATGTTAGCTACCCAACCACCGGTATTGTAATAAACCAGCATAAGGGCAAATATTATTAAAAAAGAAATACCGAATGCCATTACACCGCCATTTACAGCTTCTTTACCTAACGTAGGGCCAACCACCTGCTCTGCAACAATTTTTGCAGGAGCATTGGTTTTACCAGATTTTAAAATATTAGCTAAATCCTGTGCTTGCTCAATAGTAAAACTTCCGCTGATTTCGGAGTTGCCACCTTCAATTGGACCATTTACATTGGGCGCAGAATAAACCACATCATCCAAAGCAATGGCAATTGGTCTATTGGTATTATCAGTAGTCATTTTAGCCCAGATTTTTGATCCAAGCGTAGTCATTTGCATTTTTATCGAAGGGCGTCCTTTGTCATCATAACCTTGTCCTGATTCTTCTACACCTTCGCCTTCTAATTTAGCCTTGTCTGTACCAGGCAATGTTTTGATAGCATATAACGGATAATATCGCTGACCTGTTTTTTCAACTTTCTCTTCTACCCCCAACAAGAATTTTACATCGGCCGGAAAACTGTTTTTAACCACATCCAGGTTCATGTAACTGTTGAATGTACCAGTATCTTTTAGCATGATACTACCAATGGCAGCGGAAAAAAATTGTTTACCACTTTTATCCTGTTGAGGACTAATAGGATTGATTGTTTGTAAGAATACATTTTTGTTGGCAGATAATCTGGTAGTATCGGCTCCGCTTATAAAAGCTGTTACAGCTTTATCGGCACTTTCCAAAGCAGTAGATAATTCC
>JANPNY010000487.1:0-2354 GCA_031427745.1 Chitinophagaceae bacterium
GCCTGCCGATGTATAATTTTTTAAGCCTGCTGGCATCAAAACCTGTAAGCAGCATATTGTACACAAACAGAAAATCTACTTTGCCATCTTTAAAATCTTCTACTTCCTGTTTGCGGTCGTCTTTGCTGCCAACATCATGCAGTATTAAAGCGCCTAATAATATTTTCTTCTTTTCCTTTTTAAAATTGCCATACACTACTTCAGGTTCGGCAGCCATGCTCAGGGGCATTTTAATTACGGTAGCTTCCTCTGCCGTACCATATTTTCGTACAAATATTTCAAACAATTTTTTCGCCTGTTCCGAACTATCGCAAACTACCATGGCCCCAATGGTATTATCGCCAAACCTGGTTCTGCTGGTTAAAAAATCTTTTACTATATAATCCAGCATTGGCTCTACAAACTTCTCATGGGCATATACAATTCGCTTATCTGCATCGCCTTTTAAAATCTCTACTTCTTTTAATGCCTGCTCCAATTGGATTTTATAGTTGGTCTCAATGCCTTCTCTAATCAACTTCAACGTGTAGCCATCAGCAATAGAAGCATTATAGTAATACTTATGAATGTAATCGCCAAAAGTATCCCTGCTCCGTCTATCGGTGCTGATCAGCGGTGTTCCCGTTAATCCAATCAGAATCGCATTTCTATCGGAGTTAAAAAGGTTCGCCAAAAAACTTCCGGTAGGGCTATAGCTGCGGTGTACCTCATCCAAAAAATAAATTCGTTGACTATTGATATCGTATTCACTTGCCTTTAATACATCGGTATCATCTTTAAACTTTTGAATATTAACAACGGTAATTTCTCTTTGCCCGGTTAATTTGTGAATGGCTTTTCTCAAACTAAAATCCCTCACCAGTTCTTCTTTCGAATTAACGGTATGTACAATTAAACCACGACTGGTAAATTCCCGTCTTGCCTGTATCATCAGGTCTATGCGATCTACAATAAAATAGAACTTGGGAACGATATCCTTTTGCTGAAAATAATCGGTGAGGCAGGCAACATTGTAAAATGCCAATGCAGTTTTACCGCTGCCTTGTGTATGCCAAATAATCCCTTTTTTTATACCACTTTCAATTGTTCTTTCAATTGCCTTTGTAGCAAACAACTGGGGATACCGCATGATATGCTTTTCAAGCCCGGTATTCGTTTTTACATAAGCCATGGAATATTTCAACAGCATGGCTAACCTGTCTTTACTGAACAACGATGTTAGTATACGGTTGGTCGGTGTATCAACATTTTTGTTGGTAATAAATTCAGGTGAATATTTAATAGAGGAAAGATTATTGTCTTTTAAAACGTCATTCTCCAGTACATCATTTTCGGATGATAGCAGCTTTTCTATATCTAAGGTTTCTTCTTCTCTAAAGCAGTTAAAGTTTGCATGTGAATAAGATGTGGTAGAATAAAAAGCGCCTTGAACCGGTTCAATAGATTCTGCGTCATACTCCATATTATTGGAGAACACCAGCAACTGGGAGATATTGATAAAAGTCCTGAACTTTTTGTTTTTAAAGCGTACGCTGATTCTATTTCTTTCTTGTAGCACACCTTCCTGGTTATTTGGCTTTTTTACTTCCACAAAAGCCAGCGGCATTCCATTGATGAGCAATGTAATATCCGGACGAAATTCATCATCGCCATTTTTATAAGTCAGTTCTGTTACTACATGAAAAGAGTTGTTGGCGAAATTTTTGAAGTCTAACAGCTTAATGCCTGATGTTGCGGTAAGCATATTGTAAAATGCCTGGCCTAAATCTTCGTTGTCTAAAACAAGCAAAACGCTTTCAAAGGTTTTCTTTATGTCGTTTTCTTCAATATCCGCATTGATATTTTTAAGGCTGTCCCAAAAAATATCAGTAAAGATGTTGGTGCTTTCATCTCTTTTAGCTTTTTTTAAAGACAGGTAGCTAAATCCCAGCCTGCAGAGATGTAGTATTGCCGGAATTTTTACTCTTGTGTTTTCGTTAAAAGCCATTTTTTATTTTTATAATTTAGGTCGGTTAAAAAACAAGAGATAATAATCAGTTTTCTTTTTTAAAGTTTGTATCGCTATTTTTTTTATTCATTTGTTTCGCTAATTCATATTCCTGCTGATAAGATAATCCTAGCTTATCCGCCTGTGCCGGCATTGCCAGCATCCAACTAACATAGTAATACGCCAGAATATGATAGCCGCTAAGTTGTTTACCAGGAATAGATGAAATGGTATAATCTTTTTTCTCTGGCCGGAAGCCTTCGGTGCCCTGCATCGCTATGTCAAAGGCGATCTTTTTAATTTGTTCTTTGGGTAGTGTTTCAAAATATTGCAGTGCATCCACCATAAACATGACAACTGCCATGTT
>JANPNY010000488.1:0-2497 GCA_031427745.1 Chitinophagaceae bacterium
AGCTTTAAATCATGAGCCGTAAATACAAATTCTGGGATAGCAATAAAGCGTATTTCATCAGCTTTGCCACAATCAACTGGATTGACGTTTTTACAAGAAACGAATACAAAGATGAGTTAATAAAAAGCTGGCAGTATTGTCAGCAAAAAAAGGGACTTGAGATATATGCCTGGTGCATTATGCCAAGCCACATACACATGATAATAAGCAGCCACGATAAACCATTGGAGGATATTGTAAGGGATATGAAAAGCCACACTTCATCCGAATTAAAAAGTCTAATAAAAGAACATCCGCAGGAAAGCAGGAGGGAATGGATTGTTTGGATGATGGAACGGGCAGGCAGGAAGAACAGCAATAATACTGACTGGCAATTCTGGCAGCAACACAATAAACCAATTGAAATATTAAACCGGCAAATGTTTGCAGAGGTTGTATTTTACATTCACCAGAATCCTGTTGCAAGCGGGTTTGTGTATGAATCGGAACAATGGGTATACAGTAGTGCAAAACATTTTGCAAAAAATGATGGCATCATTAAATTGGCGGAGTTTTGTTAAGGAAGAATTACTTTGCGGCAATCGGCCAGGCACAAGGATAGCCGACGCACTTATCCAACACTACACCCTTGCGCCAATACAAAAGTTTGCCAGTTTGAAGAGGTGCTTGCGCCAATATGGGGACGGGGCAAATGTTCAAGTAGATGTTAGAACATCAAAAACAACAGCTATATCAAGGAATAACGGGGCAGGGGGAACGTTATCTGAGGGAGCAACTAGTGGAACTGCTGGACCTACTAGATATAAAGTAAGAGGCCAATGGAGGGTACAAGGAACATTTAAAAAATTCAAAATTTTGGGAATACCTCTTTTTAAAAAACGATTAAAATAGATGTTAAATAATAATATCAGAGCTGTATTGTTATATTTTTTTTACCCGCTAAGTTTTGCAACAGCCCAATCAAGTAAACTGTTTGATAGTTTAAATATTTATCCTATTAGTGCTTTGAGCCTAAGTGAGATTAATTTAAATCAATTAAAACCTTTTGAAAATATTTTAAATAGGAATGATGTTTTGATTTTATCAGAGGGTGGTCATTTTGATGGAGCTACTTATGATGCTCAGTGTATGATTGTTAAAGGATTAATTGAGCAGGGTAAAATAAGCACTGTTTATACAGAATCAAGCTGGTTAAATATTGAAAAAATTAATTCGATCCTGAAAAAATATGGAAAAGACTCAATTAATTCAGCAGAAAAATACATTAGTTCAATCGAATTGTTTTACTGGACTCGTAATGGATTTTGGAATTATTTAGCAGAAAAAATCATAAATAACAAGGTCAATTTAATTGGTATTGATATAGAAACCACTTCTTCTTTAATTACTGTGGAATTATTAAATGAAGCAATGCTAAAGGACAACATTTTTAGTAAAAATGAATACAAAGAAGTGATAGCAGATTTATCAAATCCATTGCAGTGGATTTTTGATCTTAGTTATTCTGAAGCATTCTATAAAAAAAGTAGACTTTTTATCCAATTAATAATGCAGCACTATTCTTCTGAAAATAACTTATACAAAGTAAAGCAATGGCAAAGAATTTTGGATTATCAATACTTTAGATATTATAGGAATTTTGATAACAACGGTTTTAGGGTTTTACATCCGTTCGATAATGGTCCAAGAGAGACATATTTCAACTCAATCAGAGACAGTGTAATGTGTGATATATTGCTGGAGAATTACACGAATAAAAATTCAGGTAAGGCAGTGCTGTTAATAGCATCTTATCATGCAATGCAAAATTCTGAGTTGATTGAAAAACTTGACCAATGCCTTAAGTATAAGTATGTGAAAACATTTGGTGAAATATTAAGCCGAAGAAATATCCTAAAATTCTACAATATTTGTTTCTTAACATCTGCGGGAAATATAGGAACAAAGCAAGATTCAAAAAAATATTATTACAAAGTTAAAAAGCCTAAAAAGGGTAGTTTCGAGGATTATTTTAGCAGGCAAAAATATTCATATTTCTTTACAGATTTAGAAAGTTTTTCAGCCAAAAACACTAAATTTTTTATGAATCCTTTCAATAAGAAATATTTGTATGCAGATTGGGCTAAAATTTTTTCTGGAATTTTTTTTATTAAAGAAATGTATCCTCAAGACCTTGACAAAAGAGTGCAGTAAATTTTGCCGTTGTTGGTGTTCTAGTAGCGAAATCAAAAGAGTCAAGCTATCCCCAGTGGCGCATGGGTAAAGGGCAGGTATGAGCGTTGGCAATCCTTCTGCCTTCCAAAAGCCTTGGCTATATTTTAATCCAGCATTTACAATTTATGTGTTCACCTATTTCAGAACAAGACAATCATAAAAACCCTTCATTGGCGCAAGGTTGTAGGGCAGGCATGAGCGTTGGCAATCCTTGTGCCACATTAGCACACGAGCTATCACATTTTAATGATATTGGTGATGCAGGTGATGATGGGGGGTATAT
>JANPNY010000489.1:0-12220 GCA_031427745.1 Chitinophagaceae bacterium
AGGTATTGAAGAAAGAAGGATTTTGAAAGGGGAAGGGCTTGCTACCTCTGATATGGCGGTACCAGCGGTATTGGAGCTTTGCCAAAAGCGAGGCATTTCGCCGCTGGAAATTGACTGCCTTATTTGTGGCACGGTTACACCTGATATGATTTTTCCGGCCACAGCAAATATTATTTGTGATAAAATTGGTGCGCTAAATGCCTGGGGATTTGATTTAAGCGCTGCCTGCTCTGGGTTTTTATACAGCCTAACAACTGGTGCTGCATTAATAGAAAGTGGCAGATATAAAAAAGTAGTGGTGGTAGGGGCTGATAAGATGAGTGCAATTGTTGATTACACAGACCGTTCTACTTGTATTATTTTTGGAGATGGTGCCGGAGCTGTTTTATTAGAACCCTCTACCGATGGCAATGGCGTTTTGGACAGTGTATTAAAAAGTGATGGCAGCGGTAAAAACTACCTTCATATGAAAGCCGGAGGCTCTCTAAAACCAGCGAGTACAGAAACAATTGCCGCCAAAGAGCATTATATATTTCAGGATGGGCAACCAGTTTTTAAAGCTGCCGTTAAAGGAATGGCAGGTGCAGCGTACGAATTAATGCAACGCAACAATTTAACCGGCGATGATATTGCCTGGCTGGTTCCGCACCAGGCCAATAAAAGAATTATTGATGCCACTGCAAAACGAATGGACCTACCGTTTGAAAAAGTTATGCTAAATATTCAAAAATTCGGCAATACTACCGCTGGCACTATTCCACTATGCTTATGGGAGTGGGAAAAACAATTGCATAGAGGCGATATAATAGTGTTGGCTGCGTTTGGTGGAGGGTTTACATGGGGAGCTACCTTGGTGAAGTGGGCTTATGATACCGAATAATGCCTCTTGATTTGTTAAGCATAAGAAGATGTTTTATGCTTAATAAAACAGCTGTTTTGGGCAATAAATTTTAAGTAGATGAGCGTATAACTTTCAGCAGAATTATAATTTAATCTCTTCATCCTTTTCATCAAAGAAATGGAATTCAGTAAGTTGGTAGTTGGAGTTAGCCACCAGCTTAATACTTTGCTTGTATTTCCAGTTCCATTTGCGGCGTTTGGAAATAAGACCTTTGGTGAGATAAGAATGCAAAATCGGATTTACCATTATGGTAAGTCCCCGATGCTTTTGCATAATAAGGTAACTGAGATTTTTTTCAATTTCATCCTCCAAAATTAATGTAGATGAAATTTTTCCGGTGCCGTGGCAGCCAGGACATATTTCTGATGTGTTGATGTTCATCTCCGGCTTCATGCGCTGCCGGGTAATTTGCATCAAACCAAATTTACTAATGGGTAAAACTGCATGTTTTGCTCTGTCAGTAAGCATAAAACCTTCCATTGCGTCTGCCAGTCTTTTCTTATTTTCCATCAATTTCATATCAATGAAATCAACTACAATAATGCCACCTAAATCCCTCAGTCTTAATTGACGGGCTATTTCCTCGGCAGCTTCCAAATTGGTTTCCAATGCATTTTGTTCCTGGTTGTTACTAACACTTTTATAGCCGCTGTTCACATCAATTACATGCAGGGCTTCGGTGTGTTCTATAATAAGATATGCACCACTGGGTAAGTTAACGGTTTTACCAAAAGCGGCTTTTACCTGCTTTGTAATACCAAAGCTGTCAAATATGGGTGACCCATTGTTATAGTAGGAAACTATATCTGCCTTTTCCGGAGCAATACGTTGAATATAGGCTTTAGTATCAGCAAAAATGGTTTTATCGTTTACTACAATCCTGTTAAACTCTTCCGTTAGCAAATCACGAAGCATGCTATTAGTTTTGCCCTGCTCACTCAAAATTTTTGTGGGAGCAACCGCATTCTTCAGGTTTAGCTGAATTGATTTCCAGGTTTGTACCAGGGATAATAAATCTTCGTGAAGTTCGGCAGTTTGCTTGCCTTCAGCAGCGGTACGCACTATAACACCAAAATTTTTCGGCTTAACCGCTTCAATTATTTTTTGAAGCCTGCGTCTTTCGTCACTTGAATGAATTTTTCTGGAAACCGCAACCACATCATTAAAGGGAGTGATTACGACATAGCGCCCGGGCAGCGAGAGTTCGCAACTTAGTCTTGGACCTTTTGCCGCAATCGGCTCTTTTAAAATTTGTACCAATACGTTGGGACGACCACTTAAAACCTCTGCAATTTTACCTGTTTTAATTATTTCGGGCTCTACTGAAAACTTTCCAAAATCAAAGCCATTTTCTGTTTGATCATTAATGGCGGTATTGGTAAATTTCAATAAAGATTTTACATAAGGGCTAAGGTCGGTGTAGTGCAGAAAGGCATCCTTTTCGAAACCCACGTCAATAAAAGCGGCATTCAAACCCGGGATCAGCTTTTTGACTTTTCCCAGATACAAATCACCTACAGCAAAGTTGGCATCCGTTTTTTCGTTGTGCAACTCTACTAATTTCTTATCCTCCATCAGGGCAATTTCAACTCCTTGTGGTGCGGCATTTATAATTAATTCCTTTGTCAATCAATACACTTTTTAAGAGAAACTACAAAATCACTAAGAAGCACATAACAGGCATCTATGGTTTTATGCAAACCATAGATTACCCTATAATAAAAGTGCAGCAAATACGATATCAGCGTATTTGAAATAAAGATTTATTTCTTCTTATGACGGTTTTTTCTTAAACGCTTTTTACGCTTGTGTGTTGCAATTTTATGACGTTTTCTTTTTTTACCGCAAGGCATGTGTAGTCTTTTAATTTGTTAATTAATAATTTTATTCCTGATCTATATAAATTCTTCTATTTCAATTGCCGGATGTGGGAATCCACCTCTTTGGTATACAAAGGGTTATTTGCTATCCTTTTACTATACTCATACCATTTGATGGCATTTAACTTGTCCCCTTTTGCTTCATAACCTTCTGCAAGCCATGTGATGGCTTCCATGTTAGAAGGTTGATTTTTGATAACTGTTTCCAGCCTTTGAATTCCTTTATCGTATTGAGTAGAAATAATACCTCCAATACCTAACACCAACTGTGCCTGCATATTTGCAGAATCTTTCCGCACCACCTGCAGCAGTTGCTGGATGCCTTTCATAGTTTCTTGTGCATCACCAGCCATGCCTTTGCCGAAAACATAACAACTGGCTAACTCAACTTTTAATGAATCACTCACTGGATTCTCAGCGATGGCTTTTTCAAATAAAGAAATAGCCTGCTCTGCTTTCCATCCTTTTATTGATGGATCATCCTCCCTTTTCACTTCCACCAAAATCTGACGGGCGGCAAAGGTGAGGTTTTTTTCAGTATTTACCAACAATGCTGCCTTTGAAATATAAAAAACGTAGAGTTCATGATTGTGAAGGCTATCTCTCCAATAGTTAGCCAACTCCGTAAATACACGGTCCTGCTGGGTTTTAACATCCCCCCGGGACACACTATTTTCTAATCCATTAATAAAATTAGATTGTTGAACCGACAATTTCTGCTTTGCTAACTGGGCATATTGCTCAATATTAAATACCTTTTTTCCAGGCTGCATATTGCCTGATTTCGGTGATTCGCTTTTTTTTGTCACTGTTGTGCCAAAAACAAACAGGAGAGAGAGTAATGTTACACCGGCAATTGTAAGATAGAGTTGTTGTCTTTTCACAAAAAAAATTAAGATTGCAAAAGTACAATTATTTACTGCTATGCCTTATTAAATAATACAGCAGCAAGGTTAGGCCAGTGGTTTTAGAAGATGCCATTTATTAAAATGCGGGAGGAGCAGCCTCGTCAATTTTCTTATTTTTTACTTCCTGCACAAATTCTTTTGCTGGCTTAAATGCTGGTATGTTGTGCTCTGGTATTTCAACAGCAATATTTTTTTTGATGTTTCGACCAATTTTTGCAGCCCTTTTTTTAATAATAAAACTGCCAAAACCACGGATATAAATATTTTCGCCACTTATGAGCGATTTTTTTATTTCTTTAAACATGGTTTCTAATGTCACCATCACATCTACTTTTGGGATACCTGTTTTTTCAGAAATTTCGGATATGAGGTCTGCTTTTCTCATCGTAATGTATTTTTATAGTATTTTAAAATAGAAAATTAATACATTATTTTGTAAAATGCAATATTAATAGCTGATTATCAACTAGTAATTTTTAAAATAACCTAATAAGCCAAATTTTACTCAGATAAGAAATAATGTTACCATTTACATTTAGGTGATTTATAAAAACCCGGTATGGGAACGATTTAAAGAATAATGAAAAACCCCGAGAGCGATTTTAGCATACAGCTTTTAAAGTGGAACAAGCTTTTCAACCAAAGAGAAATGCCCTGGAAAGGTGAAAAAGACCCCTATAAAATATGGCTTAGTGAAATTATTTTGCAACAAACAAGAGTAGAACAGGGGCTGGATTATTACAATCGCTTTGTTACGAAGTTTCCTTCAATAGAACAATTAGCAGCAGCAGAAGAAACAACCGTTTTCAAACTTTGGGAGGGACTAGGCTATTATACCCGTTGTAAAAATCTGATTGTTACTGCCAAATATATTGCGTATGAATTAAAGGGAATATTTCCAAAAACATACGATAAAATCTTAGTACTCAAAGGTATAGGGCCTTACACTGCTGCGGCCCTTGCTTCATTTGCTTTTAACCTGCCTTATGCAGTGGTAGATGGTAATGTGTACCGGGTGCTATCGAGGTTTTTTGGAATAGATACCCCCATAGACACGACTATAGGCAAGCACCTATATAATACATTAGCCAATGATTTACTGCATAAAAAAATGCCAGGAATATACAACCAGGCTTTAATGGATTTTGGAGCAACTATTTGTAAACCTCAACTTCCGGCATGCAATACCTGCCCAATGCGAAAAAAATGTGAGGCGTATAAGAATAACCTCGTGAGTACCTTACCCATAAAAGAAAAATTTATCACCAAAAAAATAAGGTGGTTTAATTACCTTGTTCTTGAGCACAATGAATACATCTATGTCCGAAAAAGAGGAGCCAAAGATATTTGGGAAAATCTGTATGAATTTAAACTGATAGAAAGTGAGGGAGCCTTACCTATTGAAAAGTTAGGGCAGTTAAAAGAAATGAAAGCAATAACAGGTAATCAGGCATTTGAAATCAATCATATCTCCACTATATATAAACAGCAATTGACGCATCAAACCATTTACGGGCAGTTTATAAAAGTAAAATTAACCCGTGCTCCCAACCTAACCGGATTTAAAAAAACCAGTACAATTGATTTACTACAGTTACCTTTCCCTAAATTTATAACTACTTATTTAAGAGATAAAAATGTATCTTTAAATTTGTTTTAAAGACAGTTGTAATTATCTAAAAGACACAAAAACTATGAGAGGAGTTAACAGGGTTACACTGATAGGCAACTTAGGTAAAGACCCCGATATGCAATTTTTAGAAGGCAATATTGGTGTGGCTAAATTTTCACTGGCTACTACGGAAACGTTTAAAGACAGAAGTGGCAAATTGATTTCTCAAACCGAATGGCATACGGTAGTTCTTTGGAGAGGTCTTGCCGAACTAGCCCAAAAATACCTGCACAGAGGCAGCCTGGTTTATATAGAAGGAAGATTAAAAACACGTAGCTGGGAAGATAAAGAAGGCAATAAAAAGTTTGCGACAGAAATTGTAGGAGATAACCTTATCATGCTGGATAAACGAAGTGAAGCTGCTGGTGGTATTGGCCATTTCGATGGTGCAGACGATCTCGGCGAAGAAGGACCAAGGCCAGAAGAAGGACCGGGACCGGGACCGGAAAGATTGCCCTTTTAAATTATTTTCAACGCTTGGTTACTCCATAGAAATAAAATGTAACTGTAGAAAAATATTGCTCATTAAACCTACTCGTTTTGGATTATCATTCGGTTATTCATTTTTACCGGCAGTTGCACTTTTCCTTGCTGTCGATTCCCCCGGTAAATACCTTGCCTGTAGCTGCAGTTGCAGTTCTTATTTTTTTAGCCTTTGTCTTGTTTACGGTATCGTTTTTAATGGCAGGTGCCGAGGTAGCTTTTTTTTCTCTTACTTACAAAGATATCAATATGCTTAAAACCAAGCAGCAGCCTGGCTTTAAGCGAATAGTGCTGTTGCTGGAGCAGCCAAAAACATTGCTGGCATCTATGTTAATTGCCAATAGTTTTGTAAATATCGGAATCATCTTAATCTCTAATATTTTAATGGATAGTTGGCTGGAAATTCTAAAGCCTGATTTTGCCTTTTGGATTATATTTTTATTTAAGGTGCTTACAGTAACTTTTTTATTGGTACTGTTTGGTGAGGTATTGCCAAAGGTTTGGGCCACCAATCATAAAATATGGTTTGCTTCTACTTCTTCGTTGGTGATAGAAATTTTTCACAGCTTATTTTATAGTGTAGGATTTAGCAGAAGGCTGGTACATCTCAGCAATGGCATTGAAGAAAAATTTTCTCCCCATAATTCTTCTTTGCTTGACAATAGCCAACTTGATTATGCCATCGACCTTTTACCCGATCATGAAGCAACAATTGAAGAAAAACAAATTTTAAAAGGCATTCGCAAATTTGGTGAAACTCCTGTAAAGCAGGTTATGAGGACAAGACTCGATGTAAGCGGTATAGATTATGGCAGCAGCTTTGAAGATGTAATAAAAAAAGTAGAAGAACTTCATTACTCCAGGTTACCTGTGTACAGGAAAAATCTGGATGAAGTGGTTGGCATGCTACATACAAAAGATTTGCTGCCGCATGTAAATGCAAGTAAAGTAGATAATTACGACTGGCACAGTTTGGTAAGACCGCCGTTTTTTGTACATGAACAAAAATTAATAGAAGACCTGTTGCAGGAATTCAGAAACAGGCGCATTCATTTTGCATTGGTGGTAGATGAATTTGGTGGCACTTCTGGCATTGTTACATTAGAGGATATTATGGAAGAAATTATTGGTGACATAAGAGACGAATTTGATGATGAAGAAAGTGCCAATAAAAAGATTGATAATTCTACCTATATTTTTGAAGGAAAAACTATGATTAATGATGTATGCAAAGCAATGACGCTACCCGGAGATACTTTTGAAATGGTGAGGGGTGATAGTGATTCACTCGCTGGTTTGGTATTGGAAATTGCAGGCGAATTTCCACAGGTAGATGAAGAAGTTGTAAGTGGTGATTTTACCTTTATCCCTTTAGCCATTCATAAAAACAGAATTGATAAAATTAAGGTGGTAATTAGACAACTTCCTAAAGAGGCGTAAATTTTACCACAAGGAAAACAGTTCTCAAAAATGCAGAGAAATATAACGACCAAAAAAGTGAACAACCGACACAGCAAAAAAACATCCACCATTTCCCACGCTCAATTTCTGATTTATACCTTTCCATTAATCATTACTTGTTTACTATTTTTTGCTTCCTGTAACTCGCCTTACGTTTCTAAAAAGCGAGGCTATTTTAATATTGATTTACCTCAAAGAAAATACAAGCTTTTTAATGAACCCGGATTTCCTTATAGTTTTGAATACCCGGTTTATGCAACTATAGTACAGGACACCACCTATTTTGATAACAACCCGGAAAACGCCTACTGGCGTAACATTGACTTTCCACAGTTTAATAGCAGGATATTTTTGAGCTACAAAGTAATTGGGGGAAAAGCCCTGTATAAAATCAAGCAGGCCAATGCTGTTTACAAAGATTCAATGGGTATAAACCAATTTGACAAAATGGTTGCTGATGCTTTTACTTTAACCAATAAAAATGATGCTATTGCCACTTCCATTAAAGACAGCCTTATTAAAACCCCCAACGGAATTAGTGGCGTATTTTTTAAAGTGGGTGGAAATGCAGCCACGGCCAAACAGTTTTTTTTAACCGACAGCGTTCATAATTTTATAAGAGGCGCATTGTATTTTGATGTAACGCCCAATGCAGATTCCCTTAAACCGGTTCAGGATTTTTTACAGGCTGATATGGATCATATCATCAATACTTTTAAGTGGAAGAGTAGTCAATAAAAAAATCCAGCAAAATTAATTGCTGCTACTTCTTAACTGCATATTTATCATTAAGCCCTTTCCCTTCTGCTAACATTTCAATTGCCTGTGCCATTCGCCTGTTCCTTGTTTCATCTGTTTTGGCTCCGGTAATCCAGTCAACATACTCCTTTTTGTGGCTGTAAGAAAATGCATTGAAAGTAGTAGCGGCTTTGTTGTTGCCTGCCAGTGCATTTTTTAAATAATCAGGCACAATTATTTCTTTTTTTTCTTTTGATATTGGTTTAGTCGCCAACTTAATCCCTTCATCATTCAGTTTCATTGCTTCTTTAATCCAGGCTGTTATTTTTTTATCCTCAGGCAAATCTTTTAGTGAAGTAATTCTGCCTAAATGTCCCATCGCCACTTCAGATTTGGCTATTGCTACAAGCGCCGGATCTTTCATTAAAGCAGCTTTCCAAAAACCAAATACGGCATGTTGCTTAAAGGCTGCCATGCTACACATCATCTCTCCTTTGTAATTAAAATGAGGAAAACCCCATTTAATTTTCTCCTCAACCTGCGGGCAGGTTTTATTAACCAGTTCACGCAAATGAAGTAAAATGGGCTTTGCAAAATCAGCAGATGTAGCAATGTAATTATCGATGGAAGGTATTTTAGGTGCCGTTGAATTTTAATTAAAAGGGCTAACGATTGCTATTACAAGCTAAAAAGTTATTGCCCAAATTTGCCTCAAAATGCAGCAATCACCCCTTCAACTCATGAGAGGGGACTATTTCACCATATAAGTTTTTTTCTCTACTCCAATACCTTTTAACGTAAGGCTTTTCCAGCCTTTTGGAAGAATTGATTTTATTTGGATAATTCCTGTTGGGGTAATATCCAAGCCACCAAAGCCATTCAATACAGCCTGTAATATGCCGCCTGCGCCGGTTGCGAAATAGGGGTTGGTTCCACCCTTGGTTTCTGCAATTACATTAAAGGGCGGCAATAGGTTGGGCAGGTATGAATCTTTGAAAAAATGGGTGGCTTTTTCTTTGTCCCCAACCCTTGCATACAACAAAGCAAAGATGGCCTGTGTCATGGCCGGCGTGCCTTCGTTGGGCACTCTTACTGAATAATAATCAAGATCGTTTTTTACTTGTTTAGGGTCGGTAATTTCTTTTAACGGATAGGCTAATAAATTTACATCGGCTTGCTTAATGCCCTCGCCTTTGTACGTGGCATGTTCTTTTGTAATACCATCTGCCATTTTTAAAATGGGAATGTTATTGGCCACATTCATCCAGTCTGCATCAGGTGCAATGCCCAATATTTTCGCCGTTTCCGTTGCATATTTTAAATTGGCTTTGGCAGCAGCATTGGTAAAGGCGTTGTTATCTACATTCTCGGCCCATTCATCGGCTGCTACCACATTTTTAATATCGTATTGGCCGGGGCCATTTCTTTCTACCCTGCTGGCCCAGAAATCTGCGGTGGCTTTTAGTATGGGCCAGCCTTTTTCCTTAAGCCAGGTTTTATCTTGCGTAACGCAATAATAGTTCCAGGCGGCAAAGGCAATATCGGCAGTAATGTGGTGCTCAAAAGGCCCGCTCAATGCCCAAACCGGTGTTTCCTCTACACCCGTTTCTGCACTCTCCCATGGATACATGGCTCCCTTATAGCCTTTGCCAAAAGCATTGCGTTTGGCTGCGTCCAATCGTTCAAAGCGGTACTCAACCATGCCTTTTGCTAATTCAGGATGCAATTGCAGCAGTGCCGGAAACATCCATAACTCTGTATCCCAAAATACATGTCCATTATAGCCCAAGCCACTTAATCCCATCGGGCTAGGACTGTTAGATGCGCCTTCTCTCACAAAAGAATACAGGTGATACATCATACTATGTACATCTTGTTGCGCTTGTGCATCACCCTCAATAACGATATCACTCTTCCACAAATCATCCCATGCTTTGTTGTGCATCTCTACCAGCCTGTCCCTGCCTTGTAATTTGGCGAATAAGGTAAGGCGTTCTGCTTCGTTCAACGGATCGTTGTGATGAGCGGATGTGATGGAAGAACCCACAATGGAATAGCGATAAGATTCACTTGCTTTCAATGTTTTTGCAAACTTCATCAGGTGCATATTGTTATCCCACATTTCATGTATCACTCTTGGTTCCTTACCATGTTCTTCACTAAATATAAATGCGTTACTGGCGCACATCAGCAGTTTACCGGTGGGGCTCTTAGCGGTGGATGTCAGCAAGCTGATGGTAGTATGAGGCCTGTCAATTTCATTGTAATAATTCTGTACATCCTTCAATGCATCGGGTGCTTCCATCTGGCTGGCGCCGCCAAGGCTTATATCTTTTTTAGCGGTGACGGTAATGTCCATTAAGACGGAATAAGGCAACTGACGCAATGCATAGTAGGTGTACGTAACAGTGGCGATATCTTTGTAATTGAAAGATGTGGTAAAGCTGGCATGCTGCATATCCAGCGACTGCTGCATATTGGTAGCATCAGCGTTGGATAACCTTCTACCATCAATTTCCATATACATATTAAGCAGGTTAAAGCTTTTTAAAAAATTACTGACCCTGCCACGGCCGTACAAATCATAGGCGCCGGCCAATACCACGTCTTTTACTTTAAATGCTTCGGCACTGCTTACAATTCCAATTTGGCCATTAGCAACTGTAATGCCGTAATAATTGGAGGGGTCAATTTTGGTGGCGGTGATTTTCCAGGGATCCTGTGATAATAAAGTTTTTTGCAGGCAGGTAAAACAAAAGAGTAAGAGTATCTTGTTCATTGTAAAATGTATTTTTAATGGTTAAAATTACTTTAAACAAATTGATTGGAATTATTATTTCACTATCAATTTAAAAGCGGTACACTCAAATAGATTTACTATGCCAATGCAATAGTTTGTAATTATATTACTTAATCCAATCTGCAAGTTCTATTCGGTATACTGCTGCCTTATTTTAAATTATTTCAATTTACCCAATAAACTCTTCCAACCTGTTATACATTTTAGAGATTAAAACAATAGCAAAACTTATCTTGCATTACATTCTACAATAATGAACACTTTACATAAAAATTGATTTTAAAACATGAAAAAAAAAGTAGTAGCAGCTGTCGGTTTAATTATGCTGGCAATGGCCTTTTTGTATATATTTATTCCAAACATTATTACGTTTAAAAGCAGTGCTGCAATTAAGGTAACCCCTAAAGGGTTGCACAGGATACTGCTTGATAAACAAAGTATGGCTAAATGGTGGCCTGGAAGTGTTAGTAATGATTCTTTTTATTTTAATGGCCGTTCATATCAGATATATGACAACACTATATCGTTGATGCCCATCAATATTATGGAAAACAACAAAGCCATTATAAATAGTTCACTCGTGCTTATTAAAATTGAGACTGACTCTGTAAAATTAGAATGGGTGGGTAATTATATTTCCTCTAACAACCCAATCAATCGATTATCGGCCTATTTTGAAGCCAAGGATATAAACCATGACATGAACACAATTTTACAAAAAATACAGCAGACTTATTCATTGCCAAAAAACATATACAATTGTACTATTCAAGAAGAACAGGTTGTAGATGCTAACCTTATTTCTACTTCAGATAAATGTAAAAATTACCCCAGTAATGATTTTATTTATGGCCTAATAAATAAACTGGATGTATATGCAACCCAACAACGAACAAAAATTACAGGTTATCCTATGCTAAATATAGAGGGAATTGACAGTGGTAATTATTTAGTAAGAGTTGCCTTGCCATTAGAAAAACTATTACCTTCCAATGGAAATATTCAACAGAAGCGAATGTTGGAAAATGGGAAAATACTGGTAACTGAAATAAAAGGTGGTTATTTTAAAACCAGCGAGGCTTACAAGCAAATGATAATTTATGCAAATGATTACGAAAGAAATTCACCAGCCATACCATTCTACTCTCTAATAACCAATCGACTCAAAGAAACGGACAGCACTAAATGGATCACAAAGATTTATTGCCCGGTGATGTAAGTATAAAGTTTGTTGCGATCATCAATGAGAAGTAATTACTTTCAGGCTGTCATTTTTTGTAATTTGAGTATGAATTTGGTTGGTTTTTAATATAAGTTTTTTGGTAAAATCGAGCAAATCAGCATCAGAATAATCCCGCTCTATTTTCATTTTCATTT
>JANPNY010000490.1:0-17946 GCA_031427745.1 Chitinophagaceae bacterium
GCAAAATATTGGTTCATTAGCGTTACGGCTTTAGAAAAAGTTATGTTCGACTCATCAAATGCATTTTTAGATGTATATAATTGTATCCCCTTTTTGAGGTATTGAACTTGTTCTTGTAATAAATCATTTTCAACTCCAGCATTTTCTATTCGTCTTAATGCTACTGTCATTTGCTCAATGGAAGAAAGCTGGTTGTATTGGGTTAAACTATCTTTATAATTAAAGAATATTTTATTGCTTGATGAAGTACCATCAATAAATTCTCTATTATTTTTAGGGGATGAAAGAAATTGAAAAATGGGGTCAAATGGCATGTGGGTTAAAATAAAATCTTTGGGAGATTGTTTGCAAAATATATTATTGAATTGTTTTACAAAATGATTATCCGCTACGTAACCAGCGCCCCAGGTAGGATCGAATAGAAACCACTCCCCACCCAATTCTGCAGCAACCCAGGAATGTGCCATAGGCATAATTGCCCCTGCAATTTTTACATAACCTGGTACCACTAAAGCTTTTATTCCAAGGCTTGTGCATAAAGCCGAAAATAAATCGGAGTAACCCTGGCATACCGCCGTACGCATTTTGAGTACATCTTTGGCAGCTTGCGGCGTACTTTGCAAATTGTTTTTTACTGCCTGCATTCGAGCAAGATCATAACTGATATTGTTTGCCATCCAAACATAAATAGCAGTAATTTGAGCTGTATCCGTCAAAAAATGTTGTTTGATATAAGCTGAGAGTTCATCAATGGAGCCACAACTAGCTGCGGGGATAGTAGCAGCATCAGGGTAAAAGTTTTTTTGCTGAGAACAAAGAGTCAGCGGAAAATAAACTATCAAAAAAAACGAGCAAAGTATTTTTATCATGGTAAACAGTGGATGATGTGTTACTACAAGATATTTAATTTTACTAACCTCATTTCAAGGGTTTCTCAAAAACTTTTGTTCATTACCTTTTCTTCTCCGAAGGAATTTTTATTTTTTGGTTAGTATTAACTGGCTCGCCGAAATAGGGCGTACCATCTTTATTCCATGTAAAAGGTTGTGCACGGGGCGAACGAAATCCGCCACAACCCTGTTTCGGCTTATCATTGGCGTGGTACAATATCCAATCTTGTTTTCCATCCGGTGATTTAAAAAATGAATTGTGCCCCGGTGCGTACACGTTGTTTTTTATTGATTGTTTAAATACAGGCTCAGGAGATTTGGTCCATGAACCTGGATCCATCAAATCACTACTTGCAGAAGCAGTAAGCATACCCAATGCATAAAAATCCGTCCAGCAGCCACTTGCTGAATAAATCAGGAAGAGCTTGTCCTTATGTGATAATACCTCGGGGCCTTCATTTACATTTACATGCGGCACATCGTTGGGATTGTTTAAATCGCCATGGGTTTCCCAATCCAATTCAGGGTATGATATTTTAGAACGTGTATCGGCCAGCGTCCATGGGTTTACCATCTTAACAATGTAAATATTTTGTTGCCCGTTGGTATCTCCATCCCACCCCGACCAGATAAAATACATTTGCTTTTTGTGTTCAAATAAAGAACCATCAATTGACCATTTATCATCGGGTGTAGTGAGCTTACCTTTCATTTCCCATTTTCCTTTCATCGGGTCGGGCGAACTATTCTCCAACACCCAAAGACGATGACCAACATTATTGCCACTATCGGCAGCAAAATAGATATACCATTTGCCTTTTAAAAAGTGAATCTCCGGTGCCCATATTTCTTTAGAATATGGCCCCGTTGCCGGAGGCGTAAATACAACTTTTTTTTGTGCCGTTTTTAGTTTTGCAATGCTGGTTGCTTTCCAAAGGGTAATATTATTTCCGGTAGTATGCGTATAATAATAAAACCCATTTTTGTAAATACACCAGGGGTCGGCGCCAGCACTGAAAAGCGGGTTGGTAAAGGCTTTGGCAGTTTGCGCCTGCACAGGCATTATAAAAAAAACACACAGTATTACTGCATAAATAATTGCCTTTGTTATTTTCATACCTGCAAGTTTAGAGAAGAAATAGTTACTTTATTTTTTTATAGAAAACCGGTACACCGAACTTGTTTTATAAGTTTTTCCCGGTTCCAAAACTGTTGAAGGAAATGCAGGTTGATTGGGCGAATCCGGAAAGTGCTGTGTCTCCAAACAAAAAGCTGTCCTAAAATCATCCATGCCGCCATCCTTCATTTTATTTTTCGAATGCATAAAGTTGCCACCATAAAATTGAATTCCGGGTTCCTGAGTTAGCACCTCCATTACAATCCTTGTTTTATCTCCTGTAACAATTGCGGCGGTATTTAAACCGGTTCCTTTGTTTTCATTCAATACAAAATTATGATCGTAGCCCTTGCCGTTTTTTATTTGTGTATCATTGGCATCCACGTTTTTTCCAATCATTGTTGGCGAACGAAAATCAAATGGCGTATTGGCAACGTGTTCATTTTTTCCCGTTGGTATTAAGGTTGAATCAACAGGTGTGTAGCTATCCGCATGTATCATCAGCACATGATTATTGATAGTGCCGCTGCCTTGCCCGTTTAAATTAAAGAAGGCATGATTGGTAAGGTTCACCACTGTTTTTTTATCCGTATTTGCTTCGTAATCAAGCTTCAGTTCGTTTGCATTTGTAAGGGTATATATTACTTTCACCTGCAGGTTGCCGGGGTAACCTTCTTCCATATCTTTTGATAGATAGGTAAGCTCTAATACACTATCGCCGGTTTGTTTGGTATCCCAAACTACATATTGAAAACCTTTTTTTCCACCATGTAATGTGTTGGAGCCGTTATTGGTTGCCAGTGTATATTGTTTACCATCTAAAGTAAATTTTCCTTTGGCGATTCGGTTGCCATACCGGCCGATAGTAGCTCCAAAGTAAGGCTCGGTGCTGGCCTGGTATTGCTGTACACTGTCAAAGCCTATCACAACATCCGTTAATTTGCCGTCTTTATCAGGTACTAATAAACTAACCAGTCTGCCACCAAAATTGGTGATAGCGGCCTGCATACCATTACTATTTTTTAAAACATACAAGTCAGTTTTTTTATTATCGATGGTTTGCTGAAAGCCAGCTGCAGATGGAAGCATGGTAGTTGTTTTTGTAATGCTATCGCTCTTTGTTGCGGCAGTTGTTTCTGTGGCATTGTTACAACTGGCTGCAGTTAACACGAAAGAGATTGCGAAAAAAGATTTAAAAAAGTTCATATAGAAATCGTTTAATTGTTTACTAAGTTGTTGATTCGGGAATTGCATTATGCAGTTTCATTTCCCACCGCCATGAATCTATTACCATATCCTTTATATTTTTTTCTGCTTTCCATTGCAGTATGGTATTGGCTTTGCTCACATCTGCGTAGATAGCAGCAGCATCACCTGCACGCCGTGGTCCTATTGTGTAATTCAACTGCATCTTATTTTCAATTTCAAAACTATTAATAAGTTCCAGTACCGAACATCCAATACCGGTGCCAATATTGAACACCTCGTACCTGGCTTCCATTTTATCTTCCAGCATTCTTTCACAACTTTTTACATGCGCCTTTGCTAAATCCACCACATGTATATAATCCCGGATGCAACTGCCATCTGCTGTATCATAATCATTGCCGTACACTGTTAATTGTTTTATTTTACCGATGGCGGTTTGTGTAATATAGGGCATTAGGTTATTGGGCATGCCCAAGGGCAACTCTCCAATTAAGGCAGACTCATGTGCACCGGCAGGGTTAAAGTAACGTAGCGAAATCGCCTTTATATTTTCTACTGCCGACGTTTTTTCTAACACATCTTCTCCCATTTGTTTGGTACTGCCATAAGCTGACAATGCCTTTTTAAATGGGGTTGTTTCTTTAACCGGCAATTCATCCGGGTCGCCATAAACAGTGGCGGAAGAGGAAAAAACAATATTGCTGCAATCAGCTACCAGCATACATTCCAACAGGTTGAGTAAAGACAGAAAATTATTTTGAAAATATTTCAAAGGCTTTTGCACAGACTCTGCTACAGCTTTATGAGCAGCAAAATGTATCACTGCATCAAATGGCTTTTCCTTTTCAAAGAGCGAACTTAATGCCGCCTTGTCGCATACATCTATATTATAAAAAGTCGGACGCATTTGAGTGATTGTCTCCATACTTTCGAGCACCGAAATATTTGAGTTGCAAAGATTATCAGCAATCACCACTTCATATCCATGCAGCTGTAATTCCACCACCGTGTGTGAACCAATGTAACCCATGCCGCCGGTAACCAATATCTTTTTTGCCATCATAATTTATTCATGTTGATATGACTTGATTAAAAAAAAATTACCCTTTAATCAATCACAGCAGGTTTATACGGATTGTATAAATAAGTAAACATCAATGCAATTTGCTCGGGCAGCACCCGCTGCAATGATAAGGGTGGCAATGCATCTTCTGCAAAAAAACCCTTATCCGCTATGTCGAAGCTGTTTGTAAAACAGCCGCCTGTTACGGAGCATTCAATAAAAAATTTGTACACATAATCAGCCTCTGGCGGATGTGGATGACAACGCTTATCGAGAACCGCCAGCAGCTTTACAGGCACTACCACCAGGCCTGTTTCTTCTCTTACTTCATTCACTGCTGTTTCATTGGGCGTGCATCCAATATCTGCCCAGCCGCCTGGTAAAGACCACAGCCCGTCTGCTTTTTCTTTTACCAGCAATATTTCATCCGCATCATTAAATACTACCGCTCTTATATCCACTTTGGGTGTGATGTATTCTTTTTTATCGTTAAAATATTTTTTAATAACCTCTATTGGCTCTGCGGTTAACTGTTGCAGCATTTCATTTGCTGCCTGCTGCAGTTGACTGTATCTTTCCACATCGTATTCATTTACTGCATACGTTAATCCCAGCCTGGACAGCGCATGTATTTTTTTTATCCATTCATTCAACTGCTGCTGCGTCATACATTCCTTTTAATTGCTTTGTGGCGTTAATTTTTCATTGTCAAGATAATGTATGTTGCTTAGTTGCTTCAACTGCATGGCTGCCTGCTCTGCGGTAATATCACGCTGCGGACTGGCCAGCATTTCGTATCCCACCATAAACTTTTTAACCGTTGCACTCCGCAGCAGCGGCGGATAAAAGTGCATATGCCAGTGCCACTCCTTATGTTCACCATCATTAACAGGTGCCTGGTGCATACCTGCTGAATAAGGAAAAGATGTTTCAAAAAGATTGTCGTAACGGATGGTCAATTGCTGAATGGCGTCTGCCAAAGCTGCATTTTCTTCTCCAGTAAATGCTACAATATTTTGCACCTGCCTGCGGCTGATGATGATGGTTTCGTAAGGCCATACTGCCCAAAAAGGTACCAGTACAACAAAGTGATTGTTGGCAAAAACAATGCGTTCCAATTTTTCCAGTTCAACTTCCAGGTAACTGCCCAGCAAGCTTTTGCCGTTTGCATCAAAGTATTTTTTTTGCTGTATTGTTTCTTTTGCTACTTCCACCGGCACATCGCTTTGGCTCCATATCTGTCCATGCGGATGGGGGTTGCTACAGCCCATAATATCGCCTTTGTTTTCAAATATCTGTATGTATTTTATCCAGGGTTCGTTGCTCAATTTTTGATATTCCTGCTGCCAGAGTTCAATCACTTTTACAATATCCGTTTGCTCCATCTGCGGAATGGTAAGGTGATGTTTTGGTGAAAAACAAAGCACCCTGCATATCCCTTTTTCACTTACTGCCTGCAGCAAGCCCTGTTCATTGTAATTACCATCAGGAGTATCTTTTAGCAAAGCAGAAAAATCGTTGGTGAATGCATAGGGTTCACTGTAGACAGGGTTTAGGGAGCCATCAGAGCGTTTATTTCCCGGACATAAATAACAACTCTCATCATACGCAGGCCGTTCATCGCTACTCTTTGCTTCCACCTTACCCTGCCATGGCCTTTTGTTGCGGTGGGGCGATACTAATATCCAGTCGCCGGTTAAAATGTTTAATCGTTTATGTGGATGCTGTGTTAAGTCGAACATTTCAATAGCTTGTTGAAAAATATATATTAAATCACCACTTCTTCTGTTCCATTTTCGATGTAGGCAATATAGGCAGATAAATTCAATCCCATTTTTTCTTTATATCCCTTTGTTAATTTTTCAACGAGTTCATTGATGGCTTCATCTTTTACAATGTTGATGGTACAGCCGCCAAAACCGCCACCCATCATCCTTGCACCCAATACTTCAGGATTGCTTTTTACCTGCTCCACCAACCAGTCGGCTTCCCTGCAACTCACTTCGTATAGTTTACTGAGGCCGTGGTGTGTAGCAAACATTTTTTTACCCAATGCTGCAATATCACCCTTCTCCAAGTCTTTACAGCCATCCAACAAACGCTGGATTTCTTCCACCACATACCTGCAACGATTATAAATAATTGGATCTTTTGCCACATATTTCTCCAGCATCTCCATGCTTACATCCCTCAATGAATTTACTTCGGCATGATGCGCTTTTACCCAAGCTACGCCTTGCTCACATTGGCTCCGGCGTTCGTTGTATGCAGAGGAGGCAAGCGAATGTTCTACATTGGTATTAAGCAATACAATTTTATATCCATCTAAAACAAAGGGTTTGTATTCATAAGCCAGGGTTTTACAATCCAATTTTATTACATGATCTTTTTTACCAAACATGCTGGCAAACATATCCATGATACCACACATAACCCCGGAAAAAGTATGCTCTGCTTTTTGTGCAATACGCACCATCTCCATTTTATCGATGCCCAGTTTAAACAAATTATTTAATGCAAAAACGGTGGCGCATTCCACAGCAGCAGAAGAAGAAAGACCTGCCCCAATTGGCACATCGCCATCCAACGCTAAATTAAACCCATCAATGTTATGCCCACGTTTTATTAACTGATCTGCCACACCCAAAATATAAGTAGCCCATGTTTTAGTAGGTTTTATGTCAGCAATTGCCACTTCATATTTTTCGTTGAAGTCAACGGAGTACAAATGTATTTCACCGTCTGTACGTTTGCTGATAGCTACGTAGATGGCTTTATCTATTGCAGCGGGCAATACAAAGCCTTCATTGTAATCTACATGCTCTCCAATAATATTTACCCTCCCCGGGGAGCGAACAATTAATGCTGCTTTATGGGAAAATTCATCACTGAATTTATCCACAACATTCTTCACTACTGTATTCATTAATTTAATTTTAGCATAATAGAATTCTTACTCTAGCACTTTTTCCCATTAAAATAATTACCGTACTGTTCTATGTTAATTTGATCGGCTTTAATGTTATTCTACCGCTTTTTGTATTATCTATTCGCCGGATGGAATGGTTAATGCAGTGCCTGTTTTAGCGGGTATCCCCAGGTTAGGCGTACCATCCGTGTTCCAACTAATTTTTTGCATCCGTATATTTCTTGTTGGGCCGCAACCCTGCCCGGTAGTGGTATTAGCGTGATAAATAATCCAGTCCTCCGTGCCATCCGGTGATTTGAAAAACGCATTGTGGCCGGGGCCATACGCATTGTTGGCGGTTTGTTTTGTAAAAACGGGTTGTGCATTTTTTGCCCAGTCTGCAGCCTGCAACGGGTTTCCTCCATCTTTTAAAGTAAGCATGCCCAAAGCATAATCATCCGTCCAGCAGCCGCTGGCAGAGTAGATAAGAAATGTTTTTCCACTGTTGTTTTTTAAAACCTGTGGTCCTTCATTTACCGGGCCTCCGTTTAATTCCCAGGATAATTCAGGCTGGGTAAGTTTTACCGCAGGTGCCTCCAGTGTCCAGGGGTTGGTCATTTTAGCAATATAAATATTTTGATTTTGCACTGCTATAATTGGGCGGCCGCTCCAAATAAAATATTTATTGCTGTTGTATTCCAACACTGTTCCATCTATGGCCCAAAAGTCTGCATCTGTTGTAAAAATCCTTCCCTTATCAATCCAGGTACCGGCAAGTGGATCGGCATTACTATTTTCAAGTACCCATGTACGCTGTGTATCATCCGGACCGCTGCCAGCCGTGTAATACACATACCATTTGCCATCTAAAAAATGCATTTCGGGCGCCCACACATTAGATGAATTGGGTGTAGCAGGTGCTGCTGAAAAAATTGTAGTGACTGGTGCACTATTTAATTTAGACATTGTAGTAGTTTTCCAAATCGCCACCCTGTTGCCCAACGTATGGGTGTAGTAGTAAAACCCATCTTTTTTTATCACCCATGGGTCGGAGCCACTTAGCAACGGGTTAGTAAATGTGTTTGCCGCCGGGGGTGAAGGGGGAGGATTTTTGACCGTGTTGTTTTTGCTGCAAAATGGTGCAGTTGTCATTACCGCAAACAGTAATAATAAACCGGTTATTTTCTTTAAAAACAGCATGGCGATTGATTTATTATGACAAGTTGCTACAAAAAATTTTATTGCTGTCTTAATTTTTTTGGTTGATGGATTTTATAAAATCTACTTCCGTTTTTTTATAAGGAGTTCCATCAGTTCTAAAAATATCATGGAACCATAATACAGGTTCACCGGTATATTTTACCTGCCAGCTATCCCAGGGATAAATGGTTTGCATTTTACCATCTACCAGGCCCCAGTTAAAAGCAGCCACATTGTATTTTTTTGCTACGGGTAAAGATGTTTCAAAAAAACTTCCGTTACCACGAGACATGTACTCGGTACAGATAATGGGGCGCTGATACCGTTGCAACTGCGTAATACAATTTTCAAAATCATCGGCACCGCCATAATTGTGAAAAGAAATAATATCCGACTCTTCTATCATCAGTTTTTCTATTGCCTTCAGACTGTCGTGGCTAATCCAATTGCCGGCCCATATCCCCGCTGTAATGGGTTGGGAAGGACTGGCTGCACGTGTCCATACAAAAACTCTTTTAAGTAGATTTTGCACCAGTTCTACTTTATTGTAGGGTTCAAAACGGCCATAGCTTTTATCATTTGTATTATCCGGTTCGTTCCATACATCCCAGCCCAATACTCTTTTATCATTCTTTAAAAATGATACCATGCCGGTGACATATTTTTTAAGGCGAGGGAATTGCGTGGTATCTTTCAACGCATCTGCGCCGGGGCTTTGAACCCAGCCTGAGTTGTGTAAAAAAGGGGCAGGGTCATGCTGCTTGCCTTTATGGGGAAAAGGGTCCCAGCAGGAATCGAACAATACAAATAATGGCCTGATACCATAGCGACTTGCAATTCGCAAAAATATTTCTACACGTTTTTTAAATCCCTGTGGGTCTTGCTGGTAGGCAAGGTCGTGTAAAAAAACCCTCATGGTATTCATGCCTATCGAAGCAGCCCATTTTAACTCACGGGCAATAGTAGCCGTATCAAAAGTTTCGGCCTGCCACATTTCCAATTCGTTGATGGCGGTGCTGGGCAGAAAATTGGCGCCGACAAGCCAGGGTTGTTTGCTGTACCAATTTGTTGCTTTTTCCTTTGTCCAAATGTCTCTCTTTGGTGATTTATTTTTTTGAGCATCGGCATGCAGGGATATAAATGCACATACAATTACTAAAATGTTTTTTACAGGTAGCATACAAAATAATTTATTAAAAAATGGATGGTAAAAAACATAGGACTTTAGATAAGTTGCTGATACCTGTTAGAGACACAACCCTCGGCGAAATGCTAAGATGTAGTGTCTCTAAAATCAGATTTCAGGTAAATAAAATAACATTTGTATTTCGTAATTAAAGCCTATCGTCTTATTAAAAATAATCAAAAGCTCCACATTTTCTTTAGCCCTCAACATAAGAGGCAAAGTATGTTCCTACTGCTTCCTTACTACAAATTCTACCAATTAGGATTTTGCCCCAAATTAGGGTTGATATCTCTTTCGCTTTGTGGAATAGGCATTAATTTGTTACGGCCCAGTATAAAATTATTAAACTCCGGGTCCCGGGCTTTAAGTTGATTTAGTTTAGATGCATCATCAAAATACCCCCACCTTGCCAAATCATTCCACCGAACTGACTCACCAGATAATTCGGTAATCCGCTCATGTTCTAACTGTGCCTGAAACTGAACCTGGGTTAACCCCGGCATTGCTACCGATAATGATAACAAGCCTGCTCTTTGGCGTACCCGGTTTACATGGGCATAAGCTTCCGCAGTTCTGTTCAGGTTATTTAATGCTTCTGCATACATAAGCAGCACATCGGCAAAACGCAATGCACGAAAGTTAATAGGACTATTAAAAACCTCAAACTCACCACCTGCATTACGGAAATAATCATCTAAATATTTATGATACCAAACCCTGTTTTTAATGTTATTATCGTAGTTTTTTGCTGTAAATGTAGAACCGTAAACTAAGGTAAAATCAGGGCCCCGTGCATCAGTAGAATCATACAATGCTGTTACTGCCAGACGAAGGTCCCTGCCACCTGTTCCGTTGCTTTCTTTCAAAAATTCATGCACTACCCATCGGTGCATATTTGCATCATTAAAGCCATGGCCTGGTGGCGCAAAAAATGGCGCACGGCTCGTTCCTACGTTAGAAGTAGGTCCATCGTCGCCACCATTTTCGGGGCGCATTTTAAACTGTACTTCAAATACTGATTCTTTATTATTTTCTGTAGTATGGAGAAAATTATCGCCGTAGTTGGCAACCAGGTCGTATTGAGTTGCTCCAGGCCCTGTTATAAGCCATTCAAGGGCTGTGGCGGCTTGTTGCCATTCTTTTTGCTGCATATGTGCTCTTCCCAAATATCCTAAAGCTGCTCCTTTGGTAGCACGGCCTACCTCTTCTCCCGTATACGATACCGGCAGGGCTTCCGAAGCTTCTGTAAGGTCTTTCTCAATCTGTGCCCATACCAGTTCGGGGGCGGCCTGCGAAGGCTTATCAGTAGGAAGTGATGGCTCTAAAACTAAAGGAATGTTTCCCCAAATACTTATCAGGTTGTAATAATAAACAGCCCGTAAAAATTTTGCTTCCCCAAGAATACGGGTTTTTAGTGCTTCATCCATGGCGATGCCGGGAACATTTGCCAACACCTGGTTAGCACGGTAAACTCCTCTGTAATGGTGCCACCAGGTATCATAATTTACTTCAAAGCTGTATTGTGTAATATTCAGGCCACTAATACTTCTAAGTTCATTCCACCCACTGGTAGAGTACCCATCATCTGACCTTACATCCATGTAATAAGGCAGCCAGCGGGAGTACGGAGAACCATTACGGTAGAAGTTTCCGTACACGGCATTGATTCCTTCAACGGCATCTTTGCTGGTTTTCCAAAAGTTAGATTCATCTATCCGATTCGGATTTTCAATATCCAAATCAAGTGATTTTTTGCAGGAGAAGGCCGATAAGACCAGGGTGGCTGCAAGACAATATTTTATGAGTGTATTCATGACTGTGTAATTGAATGATTAATTTAAAAACCAAAATTGATTCCGGCAGAAAAAATTCTCAGGGCTGGGTACTGGCCGTTATCAAGCCCACGCTCAAAAATATTTACGCCGGCAATATCCGGATCAAGGCCTTTGTACCCCGTAAACGTAAGGAGGTTTTGACCACTAATAAATACCCTGCTGCTTTTAAAGCCAATACGCTTTAATGTTTCCTTTGGGATGTTGTATGCAATTTCCAGGTTACGCAATCTCACGTAGCTGCCATCTTCCAGCCAACGATCGCTCTGCGGCAACACATTATACTGAATGCCTTTGTCCGGTGCGCCAATGGCGGCTCGTGGCCAGTCATTACCTGGAGTTTGTGGCGTCCAGTAAGTAGCGTCTTTACGGAAGTTGGTGTTCTGATCCATCCGGTCAACATTGTACCGGGGACGATTATACAATTTGTTTCCAACCACGGCATACCACTGCATGTTTACACTAAATTGCTTGAATGTAGCATTTAATTGAAGCCCGGTTTCAAAATTAGCCCAGGGGCTACCAGCATAGTAACGATCCTTATCCAGATCAATTACACCGTCGTTGTCTACGTCAGCATAACGGATATCACCTGGTTTAGACCATGGTTGAAGCACCTGGCCGTCTTTGCCTTTGTGTGCATCAATCTCAGCCTGGCTCTGGAAAATACCTTCAGACTTTAATACATACCATTCCCCAATAGAGCGACCGAGTTGAGTACGGGCATCACCTAATTGCGTGTATTTTGTGGTAGCATTGCCAAAGGCCATCACACGGTTGCGTATGGTTGTGAAATTTAAAGTAGCGTCCCAACGGAAGTTGTCGGTGGCAGGCGGACGATAGGTAAGCGCTAATTCAAATCCTTTGTTTTGAAGAGAGGCTGCATTTACAGCCGGGTTCCCACCTGCATTACCTGTTGTAAGGCTAATGGGCAAGTCAACCAGCACATCTTCCGTTTTTGCAATAAAGTAATCAGCAGATACTGTAAAGAGGCTATTTAAAAAGCCAGCTTCCAGGCCAATATTGGTTGTTTTCTTGCGCTCCCATCGTAGATCACTATTTGCCAGGCGGGTTACAATCTGTCCAACCTGTTCTACTGATCCCGGGCCAAAAACAGCACGGGGAAAGGGATTGATCTGTGCATAATATAACCATGGCTGTAAAAACTCAGAGTTACCCAGGCTGCCATAAGAGGCACGTAATTTTAATTCATTAATGGCCTTCACGTTCCAAAATTTTTCTTTGGAAATACGCCATGCTGCTGAGGCAGAAGGGAAGTTACCCCATCGGTTATTCTTACTAAAAAGTGAACTGCCGTCCCTGCGGAAAGTAATACTGGTTAAATATTTATCACCGTAGGTGTAGTTTACCCTTCCTAACAAACCTATGTTGTTCCATTTGTTGGTATAAGGGTCTGATGATGTAGGGTTGCCTTCAATTGTGTTGAAACGAAAAATAGGATGGTTGAATGTTTGGTTACTGAAGCCCACAACGGCACTTATTTTATGGCTGCCAAAAGTTTTATCATAGTTTAAAGTGTGCTCAAACAACCTGGACTCAAACTTACCTTCGCTGGTGTAGGTAGCTAACTTATTGTTGTTAGGTGATGGCGTTCCCTGGCGTACAGTGCCAGGACGGCGGAAACCTGCACCTTTATCATTTGACTTTTCGAGACCCACGTTGAAACGATATACCAAACCCTCCATTATCCTGAAATCAAGGTAAGCATTGCCCCTTATTTTGAAGTTCTTTTGCTCAAACTGATCTAAAGATTGTAACGCAGGAACGTTGGCGGTAAGGGTACTTAAATACGCATTATTTAACCCGAGGCCCCAGCCTTCTGGATTTTCGTTACTCTGATAGCGGCTACCCTGCAAGGCTACAACCGGTGGCATTGTAATCATATCCACAAAGGGATTTACACCAACACCTGTTGACGCTATGGGGTCTTCTTTTGTCCAGCTGAACAATACGTTTTGACCGATGGTAAACCTGCCTATCTTAGTATCTGTATTTAAACGGAGGCCTGTACGTGCAAAAGAATTATCAATTACAGGACCTTTATTTTGAAAATGATTTCCGCTTAGATAAAAGTTCACCTTTTTTTTCAGCGAGCCTGATACAGCAAGGTTGTACTCTCCAATAGCGCCTCTACGCAAAAATTCATCCTGCCAATCTGTATTAAGTGCCGGATCAAATTCAGTTGTTAATGAAGTTGGCACGGGCAACCCTCCAGCCTGGTAAAGGCTTGTGGCCAGCGTCCTGTATTCCGCCGAATTCATCATATCGTACTTATTACTCACCGTTTGAATGCCGCTCTTAATGCTTCCATTAACAAGCATGGGCCCTCGCCGTCCTTTTTTGGTGGTAACAATAATAACACCGTTAGCAGCCCGGCTTCCATAAATGGCGGCAGCAGAAGCATCTTTCAAAATCTGTATAGATTCGATATCCTGTGGGTTAAAATCCGGGGAAGCATCTGTGTACATCCCATCAATGATATAAAGCGGATTGTTGCCGGCAAACGTGCCAGCACCACGGATGTCTATTTTAGCTGCACCACCTGGTGTACCGGTATTTCTCACCGTAACACCTGGTGTAAGACCCTGTATACTTTCGGCCAGGGTATTGGAAATGTTCCGGTTAGCCGTAGCAGCATTAATAAGGCCTACTGCACCCGTTAAATCTTTCTTTCTAACAGATTGATACCCGATGACAACGACTTCATTCAATGACCCTTCCGTAAGATCAAGTACCTCTGTAATTTCTGTGCCGGAAACAGTTACTTCCCGTGTTTTATAACCGACCGCACTTATCATGAGTACGCTGCCTTGCGGCGCATCAATGCTGAAGGCTCCTTTTGTATCTGCCACAGCAGATTTATTAGTGCCCTTAATGATAATGGTAGCACCGGATAGCGGATCGCCTGTGGGCGACTTAAGTGTACCGTTGATAATATGCTGTGCAAATGCCCCGAAGCTGAATAAAAGTGCAACAGCCATGCTGAGGGTGAATTTAAACAGTCGCTTTTTTTGTTTCATTGTATGCAGTTTTAGCTTTTAAATAAACAGGTTAAAAAGATTGGTTTCAATTTTTGCCAGGACGAAATATTTTAAAAAAGTAAGCGCCTTTTTAAAGGCAATGAACGATGCCCTTTAAAAAGAAAATATAAGTTTGTTGATTGTAATGAGCAACCACTATATAATTTTTGATTAATCAATTTTAATGGAACATACAACCGGTTGCAAGCTTTTAGTGAGCAAGGCAGCACAGGTGATTTATACTTTACTATGCTTGTAAAACCTGGTATGATAATTTTGTAGGTCAATGCAATCGTTTTTTTTGGCACGGTAAAATTTGTACTAATATTTTAAAGGGCGCATTTATTTTGTATCATAAATTCATCATTATGTCTCATTCTTTTTTTTGATTGGATAAAACACAAACAGGAAGAACCAGGATAAAAAAACCTGCTGCCAACTCTCTATATTTGTAAGGCCATGCAAATTGCCAACCATACTATTCAATTTTTCAAAAAGATCATTATTGGCACTGCTTATTCTATGTTGTACTTCAATAGCAGCAAAGTGTCAGTCTTATTATTTCCGGCATTACCAGGTGGAGAATGGGTTATCCAATAATACTGTTTTTTGCTGTGTGCAGGATAAGAATGGCTTTTTATGGATGGGTACCAAGGATGGATTAAACCGTTTTGATGGGTATACATTTAAAACATTCCGGAATGATGCAGATGACAGCCTGAGCATTGGCGACAATTTTATCCGGAGTCTTTATATTGATGCTCACGACGTTTTATATGCAGGCACACGGAACGGTTTGTACCGCTACAATGCAGCAATGGAAAATTTTACCGACGTGTATAATGCCAGCAGCGAAGTAAGAGATATAAAGAAAGATGATAAAGGCAATCTTTGGTTTGTGAGTGGCCAGACGTTGATACAATTTAATGAAGAAACAAAAAGCGTTCAATTGTATAAGCCGGAAGATTATTTTAATGCTACTTCCGTTTGTATCGGCGCTGATAAAAATGTGTGGGTTGCCACAGCTAACGGAATGTTACAAAAATATGATGCAACCCAAAATTCATTTACCGCTTATAAATTGTTTTCCGAAAATCAGCGTCCAACCTCAAAATGGATTGAAAAAATTTATGCAACCAATCAAAACAGCATCCTGGTGGGCACGTCCAATTATGGCGTAAAATTATTTAGTTTAAAAGATTTTTCGAGCAAGGATTTACTCACCTATAACGCTGATAACACATCTATTTTCGCCAGGGATTTTATTCAAAATACTGATACGGAATTTTGGATAGCGACGGAGTCAGGGGCTTTTATTTACAATACCCTCACCGGAAAATTCACCAACTTTAAAAAGAAATTTATTGACCCTTATTCCATTTCGGATAATGCCATATATAGTTTGTGCAAAGACAAGGAGGGTGGAATATGGTCGGGCACCTACTTTGGCGGCGTTAATTATTATCCAAAGCAATACACTTCTTTTGAAAAATTTTTTCCGGATTACTCCACCACTTCAATAAGCGGCAATGCAGTTCGTGAAATTTGCGAAGATAAATACGGCACCTTATGGATTGGTACAGAAGATGCAGGCTTAAATAAACTTGACAAACAAAAAGGTTTGTTTACACAATATAAACCCTCTGGCAAAAGTCCTGGTATTTCGTACCCCAACATACATGGGCTGCTTGCCAACAATGATGAACTCTGGATTGGAACATTTGAACACGGGCTTGATATAATGAATATAAAAACGGGTAATGTAATAAAACATTACCCGGGTGATGACAGTTCTAAAGTACTGAGGAGTAATTTTATTGTTACCATTTTACAAACCAGGAAAAAAGATATTTTTATTGGCACCCGGCAGGGGCTTTACCAGTTTGATGCTGTAAACGAAAATTTTAACAGCATACCCGAGATACCATCCAATTGCTTTATTCATACTTTGTTGGAAGATAAAAATGGAATACTATGGGTTGGCACCATGGGCAACGGGCTTTTCTTGTATGATGCTGTAACCAAAAAGATTACCAATTTTACTTACACCCAAAAAAATAAAAAAAGCATTAAAAGTAATTCCATCACAACCATATTTGAAGACAGCAACGGAGACAAATGGGTGGGTACCGAAGGCAGTGGTTTATGTAAATTTAATGTTGCAGACAGTTCATTTAGCAACTACTCTTTAAAAGATGGCTTTCCGGGAAACACTATTTTTAAAATACTGGAGGATAGTCTTAAAAATTTATGGATTACCACATCAAAGGGTTTGGTTTGTTTTAACCCATCCACTAAAAAAATAATTGTTTATACCACAGCTAACGGATTATTAAGCGACCAGTTTAATTATAATTCAGGATATAAAGATGCCAATGGCAAAATGTATTTTGGCTGTGTAAAAGGATTAATCAGTTTTAATCCCGATGCATTTGTTGGCAATAATTTTGTACCGCCGCTTTTTATTACTTCGGTGTTTGTAAACAATAAAGAGCTTCTTATAAATACCGGTACATCTCCCTTGCATCAGTCTGTTTTAAACACAAAAAAAATTGATTTAACCTATGGCCAATCCTCTTTTAGTATTGGATTTGCTGCACTAAGTTTTACCGCACCGGAAATGTCGGAGTATAAATACATCATGGAAGGGCTTGATAAAGAATGGACTTATCTTAAAAGTAACCGCAAAGTTTATTTTACCAATCTATCTTCGGGCACGTACATCTTTAAAGTGAAAGCCGCCAATAGCAGTGGGTTATGGAACGGAAAAGAAACAACACTTATCATTAGAATATGGCCGCCATTTTGGGCAAGCCCATTGGCCTATATTTTATATTTTTTAATAGCAGGACTTATTATTTATTTTCTCTTTAATAATTATAGCAACCGGGTAGCTGAAAAAAACAGGCGTACGATAGAATTGCTGGAGCATGAAAAAGAAAAAGAAATTTATGATGCTAAAATTAATTTTTTTACCGATGTGGCACATGAAATAAAGACACCACTTACTTTGATAAAAGCACCATTGGAGAAGATTGTAAAACAAGCCGGCGACAATATTGACATTGGGCAGAACCTGAAAATAATGGCACGTAATACTGACAGACTAATTGATTTAACAAACCAGTTATTAGATTTCCGGAAAATTGAAACCAACAGTTTTCAATTAAATTTTACTAAAACTAATATTACCGAATTGTTGCTTGAGCGGTACAGCAGTTTTAAAAATATTGCCGAGCAAAAAAATATCCACTTAACGATAGAATTGCTTGCCCCCCAATTTTATGCTTTTGTTGATACAGATGCACTACACAAAATTCTGAATAACCTGTTTACAAACGCTCTTATGTATGGCAAGCACAAAGTAGACGTTCAACTATTTTTGAAAGATGAAAACAAAGATTTTTTTTATATCTCTTTCAGCAACGACGGACATTTGATTCCTGTGGAAATGACGCAGAAAATTTTTGAACCTTTTTACCGCCTGAAAGAAACACAAC